>PMKA01000369.1 GCA_003157575.1 Opitutia bacterium | reverse complement strand
TTGCACGCTCATCGACGCGTAGCGTCGCAGATCCGCGAGCTCCCAAAGCGGAGCCGGAGTCTCTCGCAGGTCCGGGAGTTCCGCGGAGGTGTAAACGCGCTGCGCCCGCCCCTGCGCGAAGTCGCGAAGAAACCCGGGCAGCGTGATCTCGGCCTCGTTCAATACGAAATGGTCGACGTCCGGAAACTGGGCGTATTCGACGGTGAACAGCGGGCCCCCGGCCACGATCGTCTTCCCCGCGGCCCGGCAGCGCGCGATGAGCTGTGTCGCGGAGTCGCGTTGTGCGATCATCGCGCTGATCAACACAACATCCGCCCACGCCAGATCCTTGTCCCGGAGCGGACGCACGTTCACATCGACCATGCGCTTTTCCCATTTCGCGGGCAGCATCGCGGCGACGGTGAGCAGGCCCAGGGGGGGCAGCGAGGCGCGTTTGCCGATGAATTTCAAGGCGTGCTTGAAACTCCAGAACGTGTCCGGAAACTCCGGATAGAGCAGCAGGGTTTTCATCGCTTCATTCTTCTACAGGACAAGGCGCTGATCATGCCCTTGCGGGCGGCCGTGGCGCCATGGGGTCTTGACCTACCATGCCGCATGCCGGGCCTGCCGGCTGCCGCGTGCCGGCGGCAAAAAACAAATCCTCGCCAGCTGCTGCATCGACTGATAAAAATCAACCATCTGCGATTCCAGACTGCAGGAGCCAATGTCATGAAAAATAATTCATTGCCGAGACAAAGGGTGAACAAGGGAGCACGCGCGGCCCCGGAAAAGGCGCCGCTTCGGGCGGACAAGGTTTCGTTTCCCATCGTCGGCATCGGCGCCTCCGCGGGCGGACTTGAGGTCCTCGAACAGTTCCTGCGACACGTGCCGGAGGGCAGCGGGATGGCGTTTGTCATCGTCCAGCACCTTGACCCGACCCACAAGGGGATCATGTCCGAACTGCTCCAGCGCGCCACCGGGATGAAAGTCTCACAGGTCAGGGATCGCATGCAGGTCCGGCCGGACTGCGTCTACGTGATTCCGCCGAACCGGGACATGACCATCCTCCATGGAGTCCTGCATTTGTTCGAGCCGGCGGCGCCGCGCGGGCTGCGCCTGCCCATAGACTTGTTTTTCCGCTCCCTTGCGCAGGATCAGCAACAGCAAAGCGTCGGTGTGATTCTTTCCGGCATGGGCTCGGACGGGACGCTGGGTCTTCGCGCAATCAAGGAGATGGCGGGCGTGGCCCTCGTGCAGGATCCGGCGACGGCGAAGTTCGACAGCATGCCGCGCAGCGTCGTTGAGGCCGGGCTGGCGGATATCGTGGCTCCGGTGGAGGAGCTGCCCGAGAAGATCATCAACTTCCTGAGCCGTGCGCCGCTCGGCGCGCGGACGGAGGATGCGCTGGAAGACAAGACCCGGAGTGCACTTGAAAAGGTGGTGGTCCTGCTGCGCGCACACACCGGCCAGGACTTTTCCCTCTACAAGCGCAACACCCTGTACCGCCGGATCGAACGCCGCATGGGGAGTCACCAGATCGAGAAGATGGCGGCTTATGTCCGCTTTTTGCAGGAGAACTCGCAGGAGTTGGATCTGCTTTTCAAGGAGCTGCTGATCGGAGTGACGAGCTTCTTCCGCGACCCCGGCGTGTGGGAGCAGTTGGGCAAGCAGGGCATTCCGGCGCTCCTGGCAGCCCGTCCGCCCGGCCTTGTTCTGCGCGCATGGGTGCCCGGTTGTTCGACCGGAGAGGAAGCCTATTCCCTGGCCATCGTGCTCCAGGAGGCGGTCGAGGAGCTCAAGTCCCACCGGAAGTTTGCAATTCAGGTCTTCGCCACCGATCTGGACCGTGATGCGGTCGACAAGGCGCGCCAGGGAGTCTTTCCTTCCAACGTTGCCGCCGATGTGTCTGAAGAACGGCTGCAGCGGTTCTTCATCAAGGAGGAACGCGGTTACCGCGTGCGCAAAGAGATTCGCGAGCTGGTGACTTTTGCGCCGCAGAATCTCATCATGGACCCGCCGTTTACAAAGCTGGACATCCTGAGCTGTCGCAACCTGCTGATCTACCTGGCCGTGGAGGTGCAGAAGAAACTGATTCCGTTGTTTTTCTACAGTCTCAATCCTGGCGGCATCCTGTTGCTCGGCAGCGCGGAGACGGTCGGCAGTCACACCGACCTTTTTGAGACGCTGAGCGCCAAGTCGCGGATCTTCCGCAGGACCGAATCCAGCCTCCCCATGGAACGCGTCGACTTCCCCTCGTCATTCAGCTCGCGCCCTCCCTTCCTGGCCGCCGCGAATCCGGCGCCCAAACCGCCGGTCAGCCTCCAGTCCCTTGCGGACCAGCTGGTGCTGCAGCGTTACTCACCGCCCACTGTGCTCACCAACGACAAGGGGGATATTTTTTATGTCAGCGGCCGGACCGGAAAGTACCTGGAGCCGGCTGCCGGCAAGGCGAACTGGAACATTTTTGCCATGGCCCGTGAAGGACTGCGTTTCGACCTGGCCGATGCATTCAAGGAGGCGCTCCGGAAGAAGGGAAGCGTGACGGCTCACGGGCTCAAGGTCGGAGGCGACGGAGGCGAGCAATGCGTGGATCTGACAGTCCAGCGACTCGACGAACCCGGGCCGCTGCAGGGCCTGGTGATGGTCGTCCTGACCGACGTGGCTGCGCGCGCGTCCTCAAAGCCGGCCGGCAGGACGCCGAAGGCTCCCGCCCGCAGCGCGCGGCTGGCGGAGCTTGAGCAGGAACTTCTGCAGCTCCGCGGGGAGGCGCGTGCGGTTCACGAAGAAATGCAGACTTCGCAGGAGGAACTCCGGTCCGCCAACGAAGAACTGCAGTCGACGAATGAAGAGCTTCAGTCAACCAACGAGGAGCTCACAACCTCGAAGGAGGAGATGCAGTCGATGAACGAGGAGCTGCAGACGGTCAACGCCGAGTTGCAGGCCAAGGTGGACGAGCTTTCGCGGGTCGGCAGCGACATGAAGAACCTGCTCAACAGCACGGATATCGCGACGCTCTTTTTGGACAACGATCTCAACGTCCGGCGGTTCACACCCCAGGCGGCAAAGATCACCAAGCTCATCCCTGCCGATGTGGGCCGGCCGGTCACCGACCTTGCCTCGGAGTTGAAGTACCCGGAGCTCGCCGAGGATGCGCGGGAGATCCTGCGGACGCTCGCTTCTGCGGAAAAACCGATTGGCGCGCGCGACGGCCGCTGGTTCATGGTGCGCATCATGCCCTACCGGACGCTGGACAACCGCATCGACGGGGTCGTCATCACATTCGCGGACATCACCGTCGCCAAGACGCTCGAGGAGAAGCTGCGGACAACTCAGGCCGGGCTGGAGAAGCATATCGAGGATCAGGACCTGAGGCTAAGGCAAGCAGGCGGGGCAGGGCAGAACGGGGCGCCAAAACAGTGACCAGTAAACAGTGACCAGTGATCACTGACCGCTGCTGCCCCCCGCCGAACATCCCAGGAAGGTGTTCCTATGAAAAAACATCCGGACCAGCCCGCAGATGCCGCCGCGCTGCGTCACAGCGCGGAAGAGCGTTTGTTGCGCCAGAGACCGGAGGCCCGGGGAAAGAAATCTGAAGTGGAGATGGCGCGGCTCGTCCACGAGCTCGAGGTCCATCAGATCGCGCTGGAGATGCAGACCGAGGAGCTCCAGCAGACCCGTGCCAGGGCGGAGGAACTCCTTGGCCGATTCACGGACCTCTACGATTTCGCCCCCGTGGGTTACGTCACCATGGATGGCGACGGGGTCATCCTGTCCGTAAACCTCACCGGCGCCCGCCTTCTTGGAGTCGAACGCGCCAATCTCCTCAAGCGGCGGCTCGGGGGGCTGCTTCCCGATGCGGACAGGCGGGCCTTTGGCTCCTGTCTTGAACGGACCTTTGCGACGCGCTGCCGCGAAAGCTGCGAGGTCTCGCTTCCGAGACCGGAGAAGCCGCCGCTCGTTCTACGGATCGAGGCGGTGGCGCTCGAAGATCGGCTGACCTGCCGTGCGGCGATGCTGGACGTCACCGAACGGCACGTGGTCGAGATGGAGCGCGAACGCTTGATCGAGGACCTCCAGGCGGCGCTGGCCCGGGTGAAGATGTTGAGCGGCCTGTTGCCAATCTGCGCCAGCTGCAAAAAGATCCGGGACGACCGTGGCTATTGGAAACAGGTCGAGTCATACATCATGAGCCACTCGGAGGCCACTTTCAGCCATAGCCTTTGTCCCGAATGCGTCGGAAAGCTCTATCCGGAACTCGGCGCGTTTCCCCCTTCAGGAAATAATACACTGCGGCCGGCCGGCAGAGAGGATGCCTCCGGGGGCGGAGCCAGGAATGACGGAATGGGAATCCAATGACAACAAATCAAGTGACCAGCGATCAGTGATCAGTAATCGGTGACCAGTAAGCAGTGGACAGTGGGCGGTGATCAGTGAAAAGTAAGCAACGAGAAGTGACCAGCGACTGATTACTGCGGACTGTTAACTGGCAACTGATGATTGATGGCTGCTGATTGACCGCCGCGCCCTTCAATAACGACCTACCATGAAGAAGCACCAGACCCAGCCAGCAGGTGCCGCCGCGCTTCGCCGCAGCGCAGAAGAGCGTTTGTTGCGCCAGAAACCGGAGGCCCGGGAGCAGAGATCTGAAGTGGAGATGGCGCGGCTTGTCCACGAGCTCGAGGTCCACCAGATCGAGCTGCAGATGCAAAATGAGGAGCTCCAGCGCTCCCATGTGGAGGTCGATGCTGCGCTGGAACGATACACCGAGCTCTACGATTTCGCCCCCGTGGGCTATTTCTCGATCGATCGACAGGGGCTGATCCAGGAAGTAAACCTGGCGGGGGCCGCGATGCTCGGCATGGCCCGTTCCAAGGTCCTGCAGCGGCGACTCCGGGGTTTTGTTTCCCCGACGAGCCGGCCTGTCGTCGATGCATTCCTGGAAACCATGTTCACCAGTCCCGGCAAGAAAGCCTGCGAGGCGTTGCTCCTGACCGGGACAGGCGCCGCATTTTGGGCCGATTTGCAGGCGTCGTCTCTTGAATTGCCAAAGGGAGGGCGGAATTGGTGCCGGCTGGCGGTCTCGAACATCGCCGCCCTGAAACGGGGGGAGGAGGCGCAGCGC
>PMKA01000331.1 GCA_003157575.1 Opitutia bacterium | reverse complement strand
GCTCCTACATCGATCGCCTGATAGCGCGATGTTGACGAGTGAAGTCGGGGTGGGTGAATAGACACGGTTTGGCAGGGAGAATCATCGTGACAACGACCGGGGTTTTGGGATAGGCGGGTTCATGGACGCAAACAGCCTGAAATCCCGGATTCGCACGGTGCGCGGCTGGCCCAAACCCGGCATCAACTTCCGCGATGTCACCACGCTCTTCCAGGATGCGGAGGCGTTCCGGGCGACCATCGACGCGCTTGTCGGAGCCGTGGGGCCGCTTGCGCCGGACATCATTGCGGCAGTGGATGCACGCGGGTTTCTGCTCGGCGGCGCGCTGGCCTACAAGCTCGGCAGGCCCGTCGTGCTCGTGCGAAAGAAGGGCAAGCTTCCCTTCAAGACCGTCGCCGAGGACTATGCGCTCGAGTATGGCAGCGCGACGATCGAGGTGCATGCCGACGCCTGTCGCGCCGGCGACCGGATCGTCATCGTCGACGACCTGATCGCGACGGGCGGGACGCTTCTTGCGGCGGCGCGGCTGTTTCGTTCGCTGAAGGGCGAGGTCGTCGGCGTGGCGGCGGTCATCGACCTGCCCGACCTGGGCGGTTCGCGTCGGCTGGCGGAGGACGGCCTTGCGGTGCGGACGTTGTTCGCGTTCTCCGAGGATGAGTAAGCCGCGCCCGGCCGGGCGGGCGACCGGCAACGTTGCGGTGTTCGTGGCGTGCGAAGGGTTGGGACCCGCCAAGGCGAATCAAGGCGGCTGGTTCCACAGCCCGATGGCCTTCTGGCGCAAATCACACGGACGTTTCCACAGGAGCTCGCAGAGGTCGCGGAGGAGGGAGGCGGATTGAGGTTTGACGCTGCAACTTTGCGTCTTGGCGCCTTGAGCGAAGCGGGCGCGAGGCCTGTTCCGGAGCCAAACGGAGGATGGCTCACGCGAAGACGCGAAGGCGCAAAAGGGGCAAGTGACCTTGAAAACGGAGGCCGGGCCGGGAAACAACCGCTCCGGTTTGGCCTTTGGAGTCTTGGCGTTTGGCCGTCTTCCTTGGGACTTGTTACTTGGAACTTGAAACTTCGGTTCCCAAGCCCGCGATCCACTTGTGGTGAGCCTGCCGAACCACGGATGTGCACAGGAGCTCGCGGAGGCAGCGGAGGAGAGACGCCGATCTTGTGCCATCCCGGGAAAGGAAACCGGTTGATTCCACGCCGGGTGGCTTTTCGTGCGCCCGCATATGGGAGGTTCCTCTCCCGGCATTCAGCCCTTGAGTTTCAAGACATTTCCAGACAATCAGATGACGCCGGCAGACTGACTTCGGGAAGCCTTGAAACCTCTCCTGAAATTTCTGGTCGGACTACGCACCCCAGCGACATATTACACTGTTCGGCATAAAGCTCATGAACATTGCATCACTCATATTTGTGTTAGCCACTTGGAGCGCGCTCGTCTGGCATAAGTGTGAGTTTGATGCCGCGACGTTGGAGTGTTTGTTCACCGGGCTTGGGTTTGTTGTCGTGGTCTTTACCCTAAATAGATCCCGCCAAGAAGAGACGGTACGCGATTTGGAGCACCAGCGCACTCTCCGCGCTTTGGTGCTGCAGAGCCGACTTCAGGTCTATCAGTGGCAGCTTCAGCACAAGACTGAGAGTCAACAGGTGCTCTGCCGGATCGCGAATGACTATGATCGTGCCCTGCGGCAGCTCGAAGAGCTGAGTCCATTACCCGGCAGCCTTTCTGCTGATCAGCTGGATTTCTGCAAACAATCGACGCCAAAAAAATGAAGGCCGAACCAGCCACTGCAGGGAACGCCGGGAACAATCCCGTCCGCTTCGACCGCGCCGGAGGCCCGGCGCCCTGACCTGAGAGCGTTCGGCAAAGAAGGACATGGCTGGCAAAAAGCAAACCAAGTTAAGAGCGATTTTCTTTTGGGCGGCTCTGACGGCCGTTGCAGGTGGTATTGTTGCATACTCCACAGGGTATTCCGTAGCACATCCAGAAGATAAAGGTGTGACGTTTGCTCGGTCAGGCTCGATCCTCTGTCTTGCTGGAGCCGTAATTGTTATCCGGGACTTGTTTATAGAGGGGTTCGATTTCTTTGTGCGGTATCATGGTTTGGGTGGCTTTGCGGACTACGAACTCAAACCAGAAAGGAAAAGAGAAGCTTGGGTTACGATTGGCGGTGTAGCTGTTGTTGGTTTTGGGACACTTGTCTGGGCCTACGGTGATCTCGCAATTATGCACTTTATCTCGTGAGATTCGGTGTTATGGAAAATAGGCCGCACAAGCCCCCACTGCCAATGCCGGAGAAATCTCCTTCCTCCGAGCTGCGTCCGGTGTCCGCCATGGCAGGCCTCTGATGATCGGAGCAAACCGGGTCCGAGAGGACCCCGCACAGCTCTTCTCACCGCGCTGGCGCTCTTTTTTTCGCTCTCCTGGCCCGGACAATGATGAGGAAGGAACCGGAGACTCGAACAGGGTCACGGAGAACTGGCCCCTGGAGCCAAGGTCTCGGAACAGCGGGCCACGAAGAGGCACAAATAGGCGCAAAACATCACACGGCTCACAGACCCGATGGACAACGCCTCCTGCAGGGGCGGATGGACGCGTCAGTCGGCGAGCGCGGGCGGGCTTGGGACTCCCGGGCAGAAGGAAGCACGCTTGCCTATCCTTTGCCTTCGTTCATCCTCCTTTCATGGGCTACGCATTCGCCAGGATCACGCTGAAGAATCCCAGCAACCCTGCTCTTCAGTCGCTTGATGTCGATGCGCTGGCCGATACCGGAGCTTTGCACCTCTGCATTCCAGAACATGTGGCCGCGCAGCTGGAACTGAAGGAAATCTACAAGCGGGAGGTCACCACTGCAGATGGGAAGCGACACGTGGTCCCCTACGTCGGTCCGGTTCAAGTCATACTGGGCAATCGGGGATGTTTCGGCGGGGCGATCGTGATGGGAGATCAGGTGCTGCTCGGGGCGGTCCAGATGGAGGACATGGATTTGGTCGTATCGCCGCCCGAGAGAAAGGTGATTCCCAATCCATTCTCTCCGAACATCCCGGCAGCGTTGGCAAAGTAATGCCCAAACCCGAGAGTTGTGTGGCGCCGAGCCAGCATCCGGCTCCTACCGGAAAAGGCCCGGGAACCCCCTGACGATCGCTCCGCCTCGGTTTCCTCCTGTGCAAATCTCCGGACGTCTTCTCACTGCGTTTTGCGCAGGGTGATGGTGCCGTTCATCGTCGCGATCTGGATCTCGGGTCCGCCGCCGTTGAGGGTGCCGCTGACGACCTTGCCGCCGGAGATTGAAGGCAGCACGGGTGGAATCGGAGGCAGAGGCGCGGGAGCGGGTGTGCCCCGGGCTTCGGCCACGCCTTCGCGGGCGGCCTGGGCGGCTTCGCGGGCGGCGACTGCGGCTTCGCGCGCCGCCTCCATGCCCGCCTGGGTGGCCTCGCGGACGGCATCGCGAATATCATCGTGCCAGTCGAAACCATCCGATTTGTCGCCGGAATGGGTGGAAACATGGATGCGCTTCCCGATCCGGCCGCGGACGGGTTCGGTCTTTGTGATGAGTGCCTTCTCGTCGAAGTCGGTCAACACCGCGCCGTTTTGGGTGCGAAGTCGCACGTTGGCCTTGGTGTCGGCCGGGATGCGCACATCGACCTCCCCGTTCATCGAAGTGAAGGAAAGCGGCTTGCCTTCCGTCACCTTGACGAAGGTTGCGTGGATCTCGCCGTTCATCGTTTCGACCAGGGCCGAGCCGGCGATCTGGTCGAGCGTGACCTCGCCGTTGAGGCTGCGGATGTCGGCGTCGCCCTCGATGTTCTTCACGTCGACGCTGCCGCCAAAGGTGTTCTCGATGACGACGGAAGTGTTGCGGGGCGTTGTGACGGAGAGCGTGGCGCCGCTGGACGCGTCCGGACTGTCTCCGCCCAGTTCGATCGTGATCACATTGTCCTTTTCGGTCGCGGTGTAGGTGGTTTCGGAATCGAGACGGCGGAGGCCCCCGGCTTTGGGCGCGGCCGACTGCTGCTTGTTTTTGATGTTGGAAACGATGGTGACGTCGGATGTGTCGGCGCCGGTGACCGTGATGTCGCCCCACATCACGCGCAGCCGAAGTTTGCCGGGTTTGGCGGGGTCGCTGAATTTGAGGTGGGTGGGTGAAAGGGTTTTGGCGTCCTGCTCATCGTTGTCATCGTCGTCAGCGGACGCGGCAGGCGCCGGCGCGGGGGTGGAAGAAGCGGGAGCAGCCGGGGCGGCCGCGGTGGCGGACCGGGCGGTCACGCCAGCGGCGGGCAGGCAGAGAAGAAGGATGGCGATACGGATCTTGGCATTCATGGGCGGGAGAAGTTGAAGGTGGTTGTGAGAACCGCTGGACGGGCGGATGGAGTTCAGAGTTGGGCGAGTGCGCGACGGGCCGCGTCGCGGACGGCCTGGTCGTAGTTCTGGTTACGGGTTACCCCCTCGATCGTTGAAAAAGCCGCGGGGTCTCGTGTTGCGGCGAGGAAGTCGATCATTGTCACCTGGACAAGCGGAGAGGGTTCGCGCGGGAGCGATGCGGTGACGGCGGAGCGCACGGATGGCTCGTCCGCATGCGGGTAGAGGGCCTCGAGCGCGGACAGGCGCACGTTCACGCTCGGATCGAATGCGAGGGAGGCGAGGAGTCCGCTGACGACCTGCTGGTCATCCTGTTTGAGATTGAGCGTGGCGAGCACGGTCCGGAGACGCTCGGTTGTGGATTTTTGCTGGAGAACCGAGTAGGTGACGAGCGGCGCCATCGAATCGACCTTCGTCTGAAGTTCGGCGATCTTCTTTTCGGTCGCGGGATCGGCGGCCGTGTGGAGAAAACGCGAGCCCAACAGGAGGCCTGCGAGGAGCATGCAGCACGCGAGGGCGAACTGCAGGGCGGGGCGCGCAGGCAGGAGGGCGGAAAAGAAACGGTCGAGGCGGCTGCGCATGGAGACGAACGGGCCGGGGGAGTCCGCGGCGCGACGATGGGTTTCCAGCATTGCGTAGAATTGGGCGCGCAGGCGCGGACTGGGCTCGGAGGGCGGCAGGCGGTCGATCTTGCGCGAGATCTCCTGCAGGCCGGCCCATTCGCGCTGGCAGTCGAGGCAGGTCTTCAGGTGCTCGCGCACGGCGCCCGAGTCGGCCGGGGAAAGCAGGCCGTCCTGGTAATCGAGGAAACTCTCCTGGACGCGTTGGCAGTTCATGGCGGAAATAGGTGAAAGTGAGAGCAACTTGTAGGGCCGGCGCTTGTCGCCGGGCCGCGTAGTTTCCCTTTGCATCGCCGCAAATCGTGAACATCGTTGTTCCATCAAAATCAACGGGGAGTCCGCCGCGCCGGACTGAGATTGGGGGACGTCCGCCTCCTCTACCCTCCGAACCTGATGCGNNGTTCCCGGCTGAGTTTGAAATAGAGGTCGCGTAGGTCCTTGAGGGCGCGGTGAACGCGCACCTTCACGGCGCCGACCGAGAGGTCGTAGAGTCGCGCGATCTCCTCGTGTTTGAGGTGCTGGAAGCGTGCGAGCACGAGCAGTTCGCGCTGGCCGGGATCGAGCGCCGC
>PMKA01000149.1 GCA_003157575.1 Opitutia bacterium | reverse complement strand
CCGGGGATGAAAATCGCTGAAGCTCAACCATGCGCAGACAGAGTCGTCGTCAGCCTCGGCGACCCAGAACGGCCGCCGGTCCGGGTTGTGCGCCCGAAACCACGGCAGGCGGCTGGCAACACTTACCGGAGCTGTATCTGCGGTCACCATGCCACCGGGGATGGTGGCGTTATAGATGGCGACGATCGCGGGCAGGTCCGCTTCGATCGCGTCGCGCAGATGCATCAGTGCTTTGCCGGGGGAAGCGTCTCGGAAAACTGCATCGTCGTCGCAAGGTTCTGCAACCGCTGGCGCAGAATCGCATTTTCTTCCTCAGGGGTCTTTTTATACGTCGATTTTTCAAGCACGCGTTCAGCCAATTCGCTGCTTATGAAGAAAACAAAGTCGTTCTTCACGAAGCAGAGATTGCCGCGTTTCGCCACCGCCGACCCTGGCCGGTTGAAAATCATGACCCGCTGATCGAAGTAGGATCCGCCCGGAAGCAGGGTGAAGATCAACATCGAGCCCCCCTGGCATTTCGGGAGAAAAGAGGCGTTTTGCTCGATTTGCGCCTTTGGGGCGCGGGCGATAAGGTCGGGCATGATGAACTTGGTGAAGAAAGAGACGAGAAAATCCTTGGCGCCGCGCTTTTCGAAATCGGCCTTCAACTCCGGGGTGAGGGGGAACGCGGCGACGGTGATGCGGGTGCTGAAATCGTCGGCGAAGGTGACGACGTTCGGAGAGTCTGAAACATCACCGCCCAGTTGGGGCAGGACGGGAATCTTCATCCGGTAGATACCGTGCGGGGAAATGTAGGAATCGCCGTCGATGATCCCATAGGTTTGTTGGGGCAGGGCTTGACTCGCGTCCGGCACATCGCCGGATTGCGAAGCCATCTGCGCAGACATCGGAGAGAGGGACCCGCAAAAAGCGAGCAGGACTAGAGCGGCAGCGTATTTCATGGAGCAAACCGGATTACAGGGGAAAGCGTCGCAATTTCAAGTCACGATACCACAAGAGGACGCGGTTCTATCTGACCTTAAGTTTCTGCCAGAGTGCCACGGGAATCTGTTCGGCCCTTGTTTGCGAGCCGAAACCGGCATCTTTCAGTTCGGCCAGCCATGCGGCGCCGGAATCCGGCGGCAGGTGGAGGCGCAGGAATGAACCGAGTTGTTTGCGACGCTGCTGGAAACAACACCGGATGAGCGATCTTCCATCCTGGCTGAAGCAGAAGGGCTCCGTCTTGCGTTCGAAGACCTGCAGACAGGAGTCGACGTCGGGACGCGGGTAGAAACAGGACGCCGCCACGCGATGGCCCGGGGTAAAGCCGTAAGCTGATTGCAGGAAGATCGAAATAGCTCCGTAGCTCCTGGTGCCCGGACAGGCGGTGTAGCGATCCGCCGCTTCCTGCTGTAGCATCAGGACCATCCGCTCAGGCGCCGGACCGGAAAGCACGGCATCCATCCAGGGTGTGGAGATGGCGTAAGGGAGGTTGGCGATGATTTTGAAACCAGCCGCCGCGCGCGCCGCAGGGAGACCGGCCAGCGGCCATTCGATCGCGTCACCCTCCATCAAATGCAGCCGGTCCGAAAACTGGGGCTGCAGCGCCGAGGCCATGTGTCCGTGCAATGTGTGGTCTTTCTCAACGGCCCAGACCTCGGCGCCTGCATCGAGGAGAGCGCCGGTGAGCGTGCCGAGTCCCGGACCGATCTCCACCACAACGTCGCCCGCCGACACCCCGCCCAGCGCGAGTGATTTCCGGACGATGTTGCCGTCGACAAGGAAATTCTGCCCGAGAAACCGTTTGGGCCTGTGTCCAAGGCGTTCGAGGAGTGCGCGGGTCTCGGTGGGAGTGAAAGGCATTGCTTGCGACGGACGCCGACAGGGGATCAGGCTCTGCGGAATTCGGCGATGAGACTTGCCGGATCGCGCGATTTCATCAACGCCTCGCCGACGAGGATGGCGTGCGCTCCGGCGGATCGGACACGGATGGCGTCCGCTCCGGCGAAAATGCCGCTTTCGCTCACGGCGATCACCCCGCGCGGTAGCATGGGAATCAGGCGTTCGCTGACGGCCATATCCGTCTTGAATGCGGCCAGGTCGCGGTTGTTGACGCCGACAATCTCCGGCTTTTGGAGGAGGGCGCGCTCCAGGTCGGCCTCATCATGGATTTCAAACAACACGTCCAAGCCGGCGGCACGCGCCGAATCGTGCAGGATGCTGATTTCGCCGTTGTTCAGCGCCCGGACAATGATGAGCACGGCGCTCGCGCCCGCCTCCCGTGCCTGAAGGACCTGGACCGGATGAAACATGAAGTCCTTGCGGAGGCAGGGGAGAGGTATGGCGGTCGCGCCCAGGCTGGATGTCACACTGCGGAGGTCGTCCAGCGATCCGCCGAAGTATTTCCCATCGGTCAGCACCGAAAGCGCGTCTGCGCCCGCGAGCTGATAGAGCCGGGCCTGGGCAGGCGAAGAGGCTCCGCTCTTGATGGTGCCGGCGGAAGGCGAGCGGCGCTTGATCTCGGCGATGACGGCGAGGTTGCCGTCAGCACGGCGCAGGGCGGCGGCAAAAGGCGGCGGGGCGGGGCGGTTTGCGTTCGTCCGGGCCAGCTCGGCGTCGGATACCGGACGCAACATCGGTGCGATTTCCAGCCGCTTGTGGGCCATGATCTCAGTCAGTTTGTCCATGAGCGGCCTTGATTAGCCGCAAAGAGACGCGCAAGGCGCAAGGCTTTATGTTTTGCGTTTTTTGTGTCTTCTTGCGCCCATTCCTCAATGAGTGCCATTGACGATCTCCGCCAGACTGTGGCCCGGCTGCGTGCGCCCGACGGCTGCCCCTGGGACCGCGAACAAACACACCGGACGCTTGCGCGCTGCCTCGTGGACGAATGCAGCGAGCTCCTCGAAACCATTGACCAGCTCGATCTCCCTCACATGCGCGAGGAACTCGGCGACGTGCTCGTGCAGGTGGTTTTCCATGCCCAGTTGGCTGAGGAGCGGGGCGATTTTGATTTTGATGACGTGGCCCGGGAGATCAACGAGAAGCTGGTGCGCCGTCATCCCCATGTCTTCGGTCCCGGCCATCTGGACTCGTCTGCCGAGGTTCTCGTGCAATGGGATGCGATCAAACGGACCGAGCGCCAGACCGCAGGCAAGAGCGAGACGAGCGTCTTCAAACACCTTCCGCCCCAGTTACCGGCTCTGATGTATGCCGAGGCGGTATGGAAACAGGTCGAGAAGAAACAGCTGGGCGCCCCGGGTATGGTGGATCGCGAGAAGATCCGGGAGCTTGGAACCGTCCTGACCGAGGAAACGCTCGGACGGCAGCTGTTCGAGCTTGCGGCTGCCGCGCAGGCCGCAGGGTTGGACTCCGAATCGGCGCTGCGCCAGGAGACTTCGAGGGTTGTGAGGGATGCGAAGGCGGCCTGGGACGCAGCCAATCCGCAGGGTTAGCCTTTTTTCGAAATGAGACCGACACCGAGATGAATGCAGCGGGTGAATACCAGCCGGATCCGGCGTTGGCGACAGTGCCGCCGGATGTTGTCGCGGAATGGCTGGCGCCGTTTCTTGAACATCTCGCAAAGGAGCGCCGCTATTCGCGCTATACGGTGCGCAATTACCGTCAGGCCTTCGAGGATTTCTGGCGCTGGATGGCGCGAAGCGGCCTGGCCGACCGCGGATGGGACCGGCTTGAGTCCCGGGATCTGCGCGATTTCGTGATCGAGGGACAGAGGCGATTCAGCCGGCGGACGCTGCACAACCATATTTCGGGGTTGCGGGCGTTTTGGAAGTTTTGGCTGCGCCGCGGACGGCTGGCTCATTCTCCGCTGGCGGGACTTCCGTTGCCAAAGCTCGCCCAACCCCTGCCGAAGTTCCTGACTGAAAAACAGATGGTTGAACTACTCGCGGGGCCACAGCGCATGATCGAAAATGAAAGTATGGATCCGTTCACAGCCTGGCGCGACCGTCTGGTGATGGAGCTGCTTTACGGAGGGGGATTGCGGGTGAGCGAACTGGTCGGGTTGAACTACGGCCAGATCGACTTTGAACGAGGATTTGCGCGTGTGCTCGGGAAGGGAAACAAGGAGCGGTTGTGCCCGCTCGGCAGGGTGGCGATGGCCGTCCTTGTAAAGTGGCGGGACGAGTTTGCGCGGACGAGTTCCGTCGACGCGCCTGTGATCGTCAATTCGCGGCACGAACGGCTTCGCGTGCGCCAGATTCAGCGGCTGCTCAAACGGTACCTTGCGCTTGCGGGTCTGCCGGCGGACATGACGCCGCACAAGATCAGGCACAGCTATGCGACGCACCTGCTCGACGCGGGCGCTGATCTCCGCCTGGTGCAGGAACTTCTTGGACACGTGAATCTGGCCACGACGCAAATCTACACCCATGTGAGCGTTGCGCGTCTGAAGAGAGTGTATGATGAGGCGCATCCCCGCGCCTAGTTCGGGCATATCCTGGCGCGCTTGATGTGCGGCGAGAGGTAAATGGCGCTGCGCCTGCCTTTGCGGGATTCTGCAGCATGCCAGCCTGTCAACGCTTCTTGATCAACGGCGAGTTGGAAAAGGCGGAGCCCAGATCGCGCCTCCAAAATGCGTACAGAGTCTATCCCTCGATTGCTCCCGGTCGGAGCCTGTCCCCCTGCTGGTTCTGGTTTCGACGGAGCCTGTCCCCATCACATGCAGGAGCCTGTCCCCAGCGTTTTCCGGACATGACCTGGCCTTTGACTGCTCCCATTGTTCGAGCCTGTCCCTCGCGCGGGCGTGCCGCCAGTTGGAGCCTGTCCCCAGCGAATGGGGATTGTGAGCGACCAAGGGGCCACGGCGCAGTCTGCAGCGGGCGGATGCCGAACAAAAACCGTTTATCAGGCCAGTCGGTGGAGCACCAAAAGCACAGTTCAGACCGCGAAATGGCTCAAAACGCAGGCGCACGATCGCTGCGAGAGACCCGGGTCGCCAGCCATTCCATAGCGGACTGATCTTGCGTCCGCGGCTTTGCGGGAGACCCCGTTTTCTCCGGAAAAAACAAGCCAAGGCCGCTGCCAGTGGCGACCGTAATTGAGCCGGCTTCAGCAGAATGGCCCGGACTATTTGCCCTTTGCGAGGATGACCTCGATCTGGTCCATGATCGAATTCATCCGGGCGACAAGCGCGCGATAGGGAGCCGGAGTGGCAAGATCCACGCCTGCGCGTTTGACAAGCTCGTAGGGATGATCGGATCCGCCGGCCTTGAGCATGGCCAGATAGGTGCCCACGGCTCCGGGTTCACTCTTGAGGATGCGGTCGGCGAACGCCTGGGACGCCGCGATCGAGGTGGCATATTGATAGACGTAATAGGCGTGATAGAAATGCGGGATATAGGCCCATTCGATCGTGACCAGATCGTCGATCTTGAGCACGCCCTGGCTGTCGCCGTGATAGCGGCGCAGAAGGTCTCCGTAGATGTTGCTCAGCTGCTCACCGGAGAGGGAGTCGCCTTTTTCCACCCGCTCGTGGATGGCGAGCTCGAACTCGGAGAACATCGCCTGGCGGAAGAACGTGGCGCGGAGGTTTTCCAGCGCCGAGCCGAGGTAATAGAGTTTTTCATCATCGTTGTCCGCGACCTTCAGCATGTGGTCGAGGAGCAACGCCTCGTTCAACGTCGAGGCAATCTCGGCGACGAAGATGCTGTATTGCGATGTCGGGTAGGGCTGCGCGTGGTTGGCGAGCGTGGAATGCGTGCCGTGTCCCCATTCATGGGCGACGGTGGAGACTGACTCATAGTCGTCGTTGTAGTTTGTCAGCACATACGGATGTACGTCGTAGGCCGCGCCGTTCTCATAGGCGCCGGAGGTCTTGCCGGGCTTGGGATAGTAATCGGTGAAACGTCCGTTGATGTTGGCGGCGAACAACGCAACGTAGTCGGGGCCAAGCGGCCGCACCGCGTCGAGTATCAGGCGCCTGCCGTCAGGGAGGGAAAACGCCTTGTCGAGTTTCACAATCGGGGGATAGATGTCCCAGTAGTGAAGGTCGGGGATGCCGAGCATGCGCCCGCGAAGCTTGAAATAGCGATGCAACGTCGGCAGGCCGGCGTTGGTCTCCGCAACAAGCGTGCGGTACACGGACTCGGGAATATCGTCGCCGGCGAGCGCGGCCGCCAGGCAGCTGGGATACTTGCGCACGCTTGCGTCGAACCAGTCGGCCTTGACCTGTGAATAGAGGGAGACGCCAAAAGTGCGTTCATAATCCCGGAAGGTTTTCCAGAACGCGGCAAACACAGCCTGCCGGTCGGCGCGGTTGCCTGCGGCGCGCCATTTCGTGTATCCGGCCTGGTCGAGGCGGGCCTCGGTTCCGTCAGCGAGCTTGATGGTCGGCCAGCTAATGTCGGCGTTTGCGAGGATGCCGTAGAAAGAGACCGGGGCGTCGGTGATCAAGCCGGTGGCGGAGAGCACGCCCTCCGCCTCGGCGCCGAGCGTATGCGGCGCGGCGCGCAGAATCTCCATGATCGGGAAGCGATAAGGGGCGAGCCCGGGATCGGAGTCGAGAAAGGCCCGCAGCCTGGTTTCGCCCGCTGCCAGCAATTCCGGGTTGACGAAGCTCGTGGCTCGCGAGAACTCGGTGCCGAGCAGGTCCGCCTCCTGGTTCAGCTCAAGAGCCGCCGAGTCCCGCGTGTTCACGTCGCGCTTGAGCGAGGTGTAGACCGCCATCCGGTCAAGCTCCTTGTGAAGCCGATAGATGAAATCCATGGCTTCGCGCAGGGTCGCGGCGTCTTTGCCGAGGCGACCCTCGTAGTTCTTGATCTTCGGGATCTCCGCGGCGACTTGGTCCTTTGCGGCGCGCCACGCGGCGTCGTCACGGAAAAGCACGGTCAGATCCCATGTGCTGGCGGGATCGGTGTGCGACGGCGGTTCCGCGGCCGTCAGCACAGGGGAGAGAACAACACCCATGGTCATAATGAAGGAAGAAAGGCTGATGGATTGCATGAATTCGGTCTCCTTGATCGCGCCGGATGCCGGGAAAGCAGGCTGAACAAGCGATAGCACACGGCCGTGTTGAAATTGTGTGACTTTCACCTTGCCTGCGGGACCGGCAATATCGAGCCTATTTGTCTCCCCCGGAACCCAAAACATTTACCCCCGGGCGCAATCAAACGATTCGTCTATGAAATCCTACCAACCCGCGGACATTCGGAACGTCGCGATTGTCGGTCACGCGACCTCCGGCAAGACCATGCTGGCGGAAGCCATGCTCATGTGCGGTGGCGTGATCCACCGGATGGGCAACATCGTGCAGGGATCGACGGTGTCCGATTATCACGTGGGCGAGCAACAGCGGCAGATTTCGATCCACACGGCGCCGCTCAGTCTTGAATGGCAGGGCCGCCGGCTCAACGCGCTCGATACCCCGGGCTACCTCGATTTCAGCAGTGAGGCGCTCAACGCCCTCCGCGTCGTCGATTTAGCGCTGGTCGTGATCAACGCCGGGCACGGTATCGGCGTCGGCACTGAGATGATGTGGGATTACGCCAACC
>PMKA01000098.1 GCA_003157575.1 Opitutia bacterium | reverse complement strand
CTCGCAGATGCCCGACACGATGCGGTTGCGCATGGCGAATGACTGCCGGTCGGCGCGGCGGCCAAACGGAAATTCCGACAGCACCGCCCCGGTCTCGGCGATGCGCCGGTAGAGGTCGAGATTCTCGGGCGGATAGACGATGTCGATCCCGTTGCCCAGCACCGCGGCGGTCCTGCCCTCCACCGAGAGCGCGCCCTCGTGGGCCGCGGTGTCGATGCCGCGGGCCAGTCCGCTGACCACGCAAAAACCCCGTTCCGCAAGCTCGGAGCCGAGCTTCTTCGCCACCGTCTGCCCGTAGAGGGTCGCCCGGCGGCTTCCCACGATCGCTACGCATGGATGCGAGAAATCGTAGTTGCCCTTTCGATACAATCCGATCGGCGGGTCGTGGATCTCCCGCAGGAGCTTCGGATAACCGCCGTCCCGCGCGGTCACAAAAACCGCCCCGGCGTCGGCGAGCCGCTTCTCCTCGCGCGCAAGGTCGAAATGCTCCTCCCAGCCGGCGAGGGTCCGCGCGATCACCGGGCCGACGCCCCTCACCGCCTCAAGCCTCTGGACGCCTGCGGCGAAAATCGCGCGCGGGTCGCCGCCCAGTTCCTCAAGCAGGCGGTTCATCGTGATCGGGCCGATGTTCGGCAGCGCGTTCAGCACGAGGAACGCCTGTTGTTCTGTGAGATCGATGCCCATGGATGTTCGCCAGCGTCCATTCGACCACGGTCCGGGCCGATAATCACGGAAATTTTCGCCACCGTCTTGGGCGACCCGTCAAATGACGAACCCGCCATGGCCCGCCGCATGGCCCCGGTCCCCGGGACGACGACACAATCCGATGCATCTTACAGGAGGCCGCCGAAGTCGCAGAGCAGAACGGGAAACGGGCACAAAACCAATCCGTTTTAGTACCAGGAGGCTACGTAGGGAACGGAGTTGTAGGAGCCTGTTTACAGGCGATGCGGCGGCGGGGTTTACAGGCGATGCTCCAAAGTGCCGCATAACCTGCCATCCCGGTTGACCGCATTACTCATTTCCATAGGTTTCTTCCTGTGAAACGTGCCTTGCACACGATTACCCTGTCTGGATTCTCGGCCCGGGTTGAAGTCGTTCATTCGAATTCACGCGCCGAGGCGGGACGCAAGACCGCGGAGGGCGAAGCTTGGAGCGGCATCCGAGAGAACGCGGCCCTGCTTGGAATCCGGACGGATCCCGCCTCCCGGCCCAAGATGGTGTTTGGCACCGGTCACTGATGCCAGGGAATCTGACGCGACCCCACGATTACCGGGCGCTGCTCCGCGCATGTCCGGATCTGACGATCGTTGGCGGCCAGGCTGTCAACGTCTGGGCCGTCACCTACCTCGATCCGGAACACAGCTCGCCCTCCGGCTTCGGCTCACTAGATCTCGACGTGTTGGCGCATGCGAAGGCATCGGAGATTAAGACAGGGCGCACCTTCAGATCATCGCCCAAGGCGTGCCTCCTTTTTTGCGGGATGCGCATCGACAAGCTGTTGAGAACACGAACCTGCGTGATGCGTTCTCAATGACCCTTTCCCGGACATTCAAGACCCTGAACCACCGCCATATTGCTTCAGGAAGGCATTCAACCCGTCAAATTGGTGCCGCCAGAACTGCGCAACTCTCCCGTCGAGAAGGTCAGGACGGCATGCGAACATCAATTTCCAAGGCTCAAGAACGCCTCAGACACAGGTGTGACGTGAACATCGAACGGCTCCTCTATGCCGAATCCGATGACGCAGCTGCGCAGCCGACGCTCCGCTTGTCGCCGAGCCTCCCTACGCAGCACGCGAATCGAGGCTGTCCGTCGAGACCAGCGCCCTCCGCGGTCTCCTGTAAAAAGAGGATCGGTCAATTGTCCGCTTCAGCAAGCCGAGTCGCGCAACGCGGCTGAAAGATAATCGAGCAGCTGCGTCGCCTGCACCGCGACCTGGCCGCGGTCGCGCGCGAGGAGATCGGCCGCCATTCCGTGCCAAACCACTCCGCGGCACGCGGCGAGCAGCGTGTCCTGCGGCGTCTGCGCGAGCAGCCCGCCGGTCAGGCCCGCAAGCAGATCGCCGCTGCCGCCCCGCGCGAGCACCGGTCCGCCAAAAAGGCTGTGATACACCCGGCCGCCATCGGAGATACGCGTCACCGGTCCCTTGAGGACGATCGTCGCGCCGGTCTCTTTCGCCACTGCGCGCAATGCGCCCGGGCCAGCCTCGCGTCCGCCGGACAGCCGCTTGAATTCGCCCGCATGGGGCAGACAAATCACCTGCTTTCCCCGCGCGGCGGCCAGAACCGGAGGTTGCAGCGCATCCGCGTCGAGCACGACCGGAACATCCGCCAGCTTCACGATCTCCCCGGCCAGCGTGTGCGTCTCGGGCTCCGGACCGAGGCCGCAACCCATCACCAGCGCCGTCGCCCGGCCCAGCCGCTCCCGGAGCAGGTGCATCCCTTCCAGGGCCAGGCCGCCTTCCGGAGTCTCGGGCCAGCCGACCCAGATCGCCTCCGGCGCGCATGCTGCAAACGCCGGGACAAGCGATTCCGGCACGAAAGCCGTCACCAGGCCCACGCCGCTGCGCAGCGCCGAGCGGACGCTCATCAACGCAGCTCCGGGATAGCTGCGCGAGCCGGCCACGACGAAGAGGTGGCCAAACGTGCGCTTGTCGGACGGCGGTGGGCGCAAAGCGGCAAGCGGCGCAAGCATGCACGGTTTCAGCACCTGCAGCGGCGCCTTGGCGGCAGCCCCTTCGGCGGTAGCGCCCCCTTCCGGGCCGGGCCGGTCGAAGAAACCCAGATCGATGTACCGGATGCGCCCGACCATCGCGCGCGAACGATCCTCCAGCAACGGCACCTTCACGCTTCCCGTGGCGTAGGTGAAATCGGCCCGGAATGCGATCTCCCCGCCCAGCCCGCTGGGCAGATCAACCGCGGCGCGAAGCCGGATGGACGGTTGGGAGTTGACCTCACGAAGCAACCCCGCGGTGGCCGCATCCATCGGCGGGTGAAATTGGAAACCGAAAATGCCGTCGACGCAGAGATCGTAAGCGGGAAGCCACTCGCTCACGCTCGCAGCTACTCGATCGGGCCGCCCGCTCACGCTCGCAGCCACCTGACCAGGCCACTCGTTCACACTCGCTGCTACATGATCGGGCCGCTCGCTCACACTCGCAGCCACCGTCAAAAGAGCTTTGTCGAGCGCACGGACGCGTTCCGGCGCCGATAGCAGCAGGCATTGCCAGGCGCGCGCTGCAAGCGGGCGCAACGCGCGCTCGCCCGGCGCGAACACGACGTCGGCCGTCGCCGCGGGATGCGCGGCCAGAATCGTCGCTGTCGCCAGCAGCGCGTCTCCGCCGTTGTTGCCTTTGCCGACGAGAACCAGGACGCGGCCGGATGCGGAGAAGCCGCCGATTTCCTTGAGATCCTCCAGGGCAGCAGCCGCGACTCCCGCACCCGCCCGCCGCATCGCGGCCCATTCCTGCTCCTCATCGCCGCCGAACAGCTGCGCCTCGAACGCCTTCGCATCGGCACAGGTGAGGATCGGATCGGACCAGGAGGTGTTCATGTGAGTTCTTGCACGGTTTGACTTGAGCTGTAGCCGTAGCTGCGAGCGTCAGCGAGCGGAGGGTCTGACCGCTCGCTCACGCTCGCGGCCACACCTTTGACGAAGCTGCCCTCGCCCGCATATCCGCCAACGTAGCAAACCCACAGCCAAACCCAATTCATTTTACAGGAGCCCGCGGAGGGAGCAGAGGGCACGGCGCAGGTCATGGCCGCAGGAGGCTCATAATACCGATGGAACCGGTCACGCCCGCTGCCGCACCAGCGCGGCGACAGCCATCGCAACGAGTGCGGTGTGGGAGAGCGAGACCAGCACGTGCGTGGCGCCGACCTGCGCGAGCAATGCCTGTCCTTTCTCGTCCA
>PMKA01000205.1 GCA_003157575.1 Opitutia bacterium | reverse complement strand
TCATGGGCTTCGGCCACCGCGTGTACAAGCACTACGATCCCCGCGCGAAGATCATCAAGGAGAGTTTTTACAGCGCGCTGGACAGCCTCGGCATCAAGGACGATCCGCTGCTCGACATCGCAATGCGGCTCGAGGCGGCGGCGTTGAAGGACGAGTATTTTCTCGCGCGCAAGCTCTACCCAAACGTCGATTTCTACTCCGGCCTCATCATGCGGGCGATCGGCATCCCGGAGAACATGTTCACGGTCATGTTTGCCATCGGGCGGATGCCCGGGTGGATCGCGAACTGGAAGGAAGTCGCCGCCAATCCCAAGGGCCGCATCTACCGGCCGCGCCAGATTTACACGGGCCGCAATCTCCGCGACTACGTGCCGCCCCACCAGCGGAAATAGCGTCCGGGCCGGCCGGGGCGGTCGACGTCTCAACGCGACACCGCCGGCGGGTAGAAACGACCGGCCGCTGGTGCTATTGCATCAACTTCTGCACCATCGGCGCGATGGCCTCGGCCCAACGGCGGAGGCCTTCCTCAGACAGGTGCAGCTGATCCGGCGATATTGCGCGCGGCAATGTTCCGTTGGGTTCGAGGAACACGTTGCCGACGTCTCGCACGAAGATCGACTGCCCGTCGTCGAGTTTGGCCAGCGCCTTGTTGATCTTGACGATCGGGATGCGCTCGGGGGCGTTGGGCGCCTCGCCGCGGGGGAACACGCCGAGCACGAGGATCTTCGCCGACGGATAGGCGGCGTGCAATTTCTGCGCCACGGCGGCGATGCCCCGGACCGTGTCCTCCACGTCGCGTTTCGTGGTGAAAAGGTTGTTGGTGCCGATCAAGACGACGACGACTTTGGGCTTCAGCGCGCCGATCTCGCCATTCTCGATACGCCAGAGGAGGTTCTGCGTGCGGTCGCCGCCGAGGCCGAAATCGACCCAGCGGTACTGCGCAAACGCCTTTTTCCAGTTCTCGCTCCATTGCGCCGAGGCGATGATGGAATCACCGTGAAAAACCAGTTCCGCCTCCCCCTTGGCCGCGGCCGCACAAAACGCCGCGTGTTGCCTGTTCCACTCCGCCAGCGGCATCCAGGCGAAGTCGCGGTCGCGTGGCACGGGCGTGACCGGATCGCTCGGCGGAGGCTTGACTTCCGTGTCCTGCGCGAAGGCGGGAGCTGCGATCCCGACGATCAAGGTGAAGACAAGCAGAGCGGTGGCGTGCAGCCTGGGGAATTCATGCATAACAGATGGTAGTTCGGCCAAAACAGCTCCGAATTTAGCCGCCGGATGCCATGCTCTCCGCCCTTCAGCTGCTTTTCTTTTCCGGCGGGGCGCGAAAGACGTCGTCCAGCGAAAGACCGGTCAATGCGGTGATGCCGCGCAGCAGCCGCCAGAGGACGAACATCATCATCGCCATGCTCGGCAGCACGATAACGGGCCAGCTCAGCAGGTGCATCTTCGCCAGTTCGCCATTGAACGCTTCCGTGCCCGGCGGGCTCCGCAGCAGGTGGCGGGCGAGCGCGTAATTGAGGGCGGCGCTGACAAAGAACGCCAGGGACAGCAGTCCGGTGGACGTCCGGAGGAGCCTGGCGAAACGCGCCTGCGCATTGTGTGCAGCCAGCTTCTCCTCAACCTTCTCAACGTCGATCATCTGCGGGTTGTAGAGCAGCTCGGTGACGAGGGGCGTTTTTGCGCGCATCGAGGCGAGCACGACCAGACCGATGATGCCGGGGATGGCGGCGTCCTTCACGGCGAACCAGAATCCATCGACCTTCAGCAGCCCGAATCCGCCTGAAACGAGAACGCTCACAAAACCGATGATCGAGATGAAATTCCACCGGCGGCGGGCGACGAAATCGTAAACCCCGTAGCCGACCGGGAAGGCCAGCGCCACCACCAGCCCCCATTTCGGCCCGAGCCACCGGTCGCCGCTCATCCAGGAGAGGATGGCGGTCGGAACCGCCACATTGCAGACAATGTTGAGCAGAAGGTTCTCAGCCTTCGGGTGAGCAGGGGCGGCCGCCGCGGCGGGCGGCGGCCCGGGCAGGGGTTCCGTGGCTGAGGGCTCGATGTCGGACATGGCGATTTCTCCGTGCACCTTTGCAGAGACGGCCGCGAGGTCAACCGTGCGGGAGCGTACGAGTCGGTGAGATTGCTTGAGAATGTAGGAGCCTGCTTGCAGGCGATCGGTTCCCTGAAACCCTCATTCATAGGAAATCCGGCCGACATGGAACCTGCAGCCGGACTGCAAGAGGGGGAACCCGTATCGCAGCAGCTGGCCGGCCGGCTGAGGTTTCTTTCGCCTGCAAGCAGGCTCCTACAAGTGCAATAACGGTATCGTCCGCATCCGCGACGCGCTTTTTCCATCGTTTTTCTGCCTCAGTTTTGTCATTAGGAAACGCGCGGCCGAATCCGGTCGCGCGTTTCCTCGCACCATGATCCTCCTCGGCGTCAACATCGATCACTGCGCCACGCTCCGCCAGGCGCGCTACCGCGAAAACGAACGGACCGTTGGCGCTAACGACGAACCCGATCCCGTCGCTCTCGCAGTCCTCGCCGAACGCGCCGGAGCTGACGGCATCACCGTGCACCTGCGGGAGGACCGCCGGCACATCCAGGAGCGCGA
>PMKA01000214.1 GCA_003157575.1 Opitutia bacterium | reverse complement strand
CCAAAACTGATCGCATCCAAGTTCAGAAGCTGAGCCAAAGCTGATGTATTGGGAACCAGTTTGCTGGCCGAAATACCTTACACCGTTGAAGCCCGCCGCCTTGCACCATTCCCAACCGACACATTGTAGATGCAATAATTGAAAATATCCTGTGTTGGCTTGCCGAGGTCGCTCAGAAAGCCCATGCTGTCCATGACTTTCCCCGTTCCATCAGGATAGTACGTCTGGTTATCTCCAAAAAGCGCGCCGTACGAATAAGAGGCCCCAGGAATCGAAATCGGATCTTTTTTCACAACCAGGAACACCTCGCCCGCAGCCGCTCCATCCAGCGCGTTGGGCAGGTCCAGGAAGCTTGACAATCCGAAATAGACGGCCGGCAAACCGTTGACGGCGCCGGTGATTACCGAGGGTCCCAGGTCGGTTTGCGCACTCGGGTCGATCCGCCCGTAAGCGTGGTTGCTGTTGCCGCTCTGGTCCGACCACTGGGTGATGATGCCCTCCCCGTCGGTCAGGACGCCTGTGTCCGATTTAAGCCATAGAACCATGCCATCAGGCGGTGGCGCAGGGCTCTCCTGGGCCAGAACGGCAACGGGCCAGAGGATTCCGCAAAAAACAGTGAACTGCCAGAGGATGCGAATCCATGGCCGGATCGAGGAATCGTCGCGTGTCATGATAAAAAATTTTCCGGTCAATGGACTTCGGATCTCGAGCAGGTCCCGCAGCCGCCAGTGTTGGCCGGACGACCGCGGTTTGGCCTGTTCTGGACAAACTGGTGCGTGTGACCAACGAGAGCTGCCTGCTCGCCGCGATACGCATCCAGAGCCGGCCGGCCGCCTGTCAGGTAAAAGACGGGACTGGGATTCCTGGCGCCAAACAGGGCCTCGATCCGTGCGCAGGCCGCCTCGTCAGGAGCAACTACGAGAATACGGGGCGTCTGCCGTCCGGGGGCAGGTTCGCTCAACGCGGAAAGCACGTTGGCCAAGTCGTCGGTGCGCTCAATCTCCGCCGCCGCCTCCAGCGGCGCGGCGCCTGGCACGCGTCCCCGGATTTCCACCACCCTCCATTCCGTGCCCCGGCTTGAGCGGACGTAGTCCGAAGCGGACAGGCGCGTCACCGTAAAAGGCGCCGATTCGGAGCCTTCCATCGCCCCACCCTGCCGCATCCATGACGCCAATCCGCCTTCAAGCACGAGCGCCCGCGAGAAACCGGCGCGACGGAGTCCAGCCGCCTCTTCGAGCAGGAGGCCGGGCGCAAAGCCTTCGTCAACGAGCATGAGCGGGTGCGTGCGAAGATCGCTCCGGCTCCTGATCGCAAAGGCCGGCAGGTTCAGCGAACGCGGGATGTGCGCCTGCGCAAAGCGCACGGAAGGCCGGATGTCGACGATCACCGCGTTCTTCGGCAAATCGGAATTGGACACGAGCCAGTCCCTAGGGGCAACAAATCCGGTGACCGTATGCACCGCGTAAACCGGGGCGGCCTCGGGGCCGTGCAGCTGCACGCGCACCGAGAACCTCCCGGTGGCGGCGGAGCGATAGGCAAAACGGAGCCGAACTGTCTTCCCGGGGTCCAACGGTGCCGGCGTGAAACGGGCCTTGAGGCAGTCGCATGACGAATCGGCCGCGGCCACCCAGTAGGTCTGCTTTTCTGTGTTGGTGCAGGGCAGTTCGAAGACGGTTTCCTCGTCCTGATAGACAACGCCCAACGAGACGTCCATCGCCCGGGCGGAGGCGAGGGCGGGCAATAATCCAAGGGCGAACCGAATGAACGTCGACGGGTGCATGGTTCAGGGATTCCAAACCGGCGCCCCCTGCATCCAATAGCGGACAGGGCGCCCGCCCCTGAGGCGCAGCAGACAGCCCGCGCCGAATCGCAATACGTGATCGTCTGCCGCGACATCGGTTTCGAACCATCCGGTCCCGATGACGCAAAAGCGTCGGGCGGGCGGCAGCGCGAATCCGCGGCGCCCAGCGTCGAATTCAAGCACAAGGTCGCGCAGGTTGAGCGGGTCCGGCGAAGCGTCGATCGCGCGCTGCAATCCGTCGGCGGAGAAAAGCCTCGAATCTGCGAGCCTCTTGTCCACGGGATGCGCAAGGGCAACGGCGACGTCGCGGTCCTCCCCCGGTGCGAGTGCCGGCATTCGCAATCGGAAGGCCTCCTGCGCCACATAGCCGACGAGCACCATTTCCACAGGCTCCGGGCGCTGTCGCCGGACAATGAACGGAACACCGGGGGGCAACGGTTGCGCCGCGAAATCATCCGACGGACTCCCGGTCGAGCGCCACCCCGCGCCAGTCACGTATGAAATCACCAACGGCCTCTTTTCGGTGCCGGCAGCTCCGTTGTCCGGCAGCATCACCGCGTCCGATGCGAGATACGGCCCGGATTCAGGAGCCTCGATCGGGTCCAGGCTACGCGTCGCATCATCCGCCCCGAAAACATCGCTCACCGCCCAGTACGGCCGGACGCGGACCAGATCTCCCGCCTCACCGGCTGCGATCGCTCCGAGTGGGTGGCTGCGCAGATCCTCGCCGTCTGTCGCGAGCGAAAGTTCGCTTCCGTAATTGCCGAGTATCGGGAAGCACAATCCCTCCAATTCCCCGGTGATAAACTGCGCATAATAGCTGCCTCCGAGACCAGGTGCGAAGGCGTCGTCGGCCACATCGTCCGCTGCCAACGTAATCGTTCCCTGGCTCACCGCGGCAACGCGTGCAAGCAAGGCGGCGCGCCTGAGCAGCGGCGCCGATAGCATGCTGTCGCTTGCGCCGCGGGCCGTCAGCTTCAGGCAGCCCGCCGGCGGTGTCGCGGCAACAACCTCGGCGCGCAAGACTTCCGCCAGGCCGAACAAAAGGAACCCGATAAAAATGCGGATCGGCGTTTTCATTCGTTGTCAGATTCTGTGACGCGCAAGCGCAGATAGCGTTGGACGGGGCCTCCTTCGATCGCCGCGCTGTCGCGCACTTTCACCCGCTCCATGTCAGGCGGGAGGTTGTCCTGGCTAACCGTCATCGTCTGGCTTTGGACGGTCCAGCCGGATAGCGGGACGGCAAGGTCATCCGAACCCACGACTTCGTAGTTGAGAGCGGGATCGTCGGTGCGCCGGCGGTACGTGAGCGTCAGATAGCGCAGGCTTTCCACAGTCTCGATCCCGATCTCCGGAAGCATGGAATCGTCCGCCACGATGGGATCGGCGTCCAATGCATACTCCAAAAGGTTGTTGATCCCGTCCCCGTCTGGGTCCGCGGCTGGGCCGACGATTGCGGGATCTGTGGTGTCGGGCCAGTAATGTTGCCGCCAGCCTTTGAAGGTCGAGGGAACAGACTCCAGGATCTGGACGCGGGCGGTCCTGCTGTCGGTGGCAATGCCGTCGGACGCCCGGAATTGAAGCGTGTAGCTTCCGATCTCATCGAGCCGCGGCGTCCATTGGAAGACGCCATGACCGTCCTTCTTGTCCGTGAAGCCGGCTCCATCCGGGAGCATGCCCGCAGTGAGGGCGGGAATCGTCCCGTCTGCATCGGTTGCAATCACTCCAATTGTGCACGGCCGGCTGGCGGCGAATCGGAATGAGGGTCCCCCGACAACGGTCAGCACCGGCGCATGGTTGGTCGCGACCGGATCAGCGAAGGAAAGCGCATAGGTCTGACCGGCCTGCTTGTTCGTGTCGAAAAGGTTAAGCCAATAGACCCACTGGCGGTTGTTGTCCTTGCTCTTCGATATCCAGCAGTTGGCGGCAGGCAGCACCTTGCCGTCCGAGCGCACGACCCGGACCGTCTTGTCGGCGGCGATCGGGCTGGCGGCCCGGACATACAGGGCGGTGCTCATGGCATTGAAGCTGAGCGTCGCCGCGTTCGCTCCTGCCGCCGCGACGACGGCGTCCCCAGGAGCAAAATAGTCAACGGGGGCGTCGATCTGGTCGTTGTCGGACTCGTAGAGCTTGGGAAACGAGATGTCGCCGGTCATTGAATCGCAGCCCAGAAAATCCGGGATCGCGTCGCGTCCCGGAAGATCCACCACAACCTGGCCAATCAAGCGGTGCGTGCTGATCGCCTCCTCCGGTATTAACGAGGTCAGCGCCCCGCCGAATTCCGGGGCGTGGGTGATCTCCCCAGTGAACTTCACGAAGCGTCCGGATAGCGAACAGGTCATCAGCCAATCGCCCGTCGACGCGCGCCGGGGCGCGACATCACCCAGATCGACGAGCAGGGACGTTTGGGCAGCCGCGCCGTTCACCTGGCAGCCGATGATCCGGAAGTCCACAAGCAGGCCCTGCTTGTTGTCGATGATCTCGGGCTGGGCCGATTGGATCTTCAGGCTATGCGCGGTCGCCTGCTGCGAATGATTTGTGACGCGAACGCCGAGGGCGAACGGCACGACGGGCTCCTGCACATCGCTCGTCATCGGATCGTCGCCATAGACGTCGCCCGGCAGGAAATACTGGAGTTGCAGTTGCGGCATGGGGCGCACGGTGATGAAGTCCGGCGCGATCTCGGCGGTCTGCGTCTCCCCGGCCACTTTGTACTTCACCGTTGCTCCGATGTAATAGAGTGCGCCCGCCGCCGTGGCTCCGGCGGCGCCGGGAGCCGGCACGATGAGATAGGCGACCTTCGCAGACGCGCCGGCCGCGACCGAGCTCGGAAGCGTCGATCCCGTTTGCACCCGGTAGTAGAACAACCCGCCGGAGTCCGGCGCGGCGTCGGTCGACACCCGCACGGCATTTCCGCCGGCGTCGGTGAAATTCAGGGTGACCTGGAAATCGTCGAGCGACGACGGCAGCCCGTTTGTGACCCCCATGCGCGCCTCGAAGCCTTCGCGCTCAAGCGTCAGCTCCTGGTCGATCTCGATGACCACGCTTGCGCAAACGCTCTCCTGCGCCCGCAACGCGTGAACGCCCGCGCCGGCCAACATCGCGAGCGCGCTGAGACAGGACAGAATGCGACGAAGGGGTTTCATGTTTCAGTCCACCGGTGACGCAACCTCGACGGGAATGTCGCTGAAACCGCCGGCGTCTTCGGAGCCCAGCTGGTCATGGCAGTTGAGACCCCAGGCCAGCAGCGAGCCATCGCTGCCGAACACAACGACATGGTCCCAGCCCGCGGCGAATTCGCGGACCCCGGTCAGCGCCAGCATCGCAGGTGAGAGAATGGACCCGCCTCCGCCGTTTCCGAGCTGGCCGACATCGTTGGCGCCCCAGGTCCAGAACGTGCCGTCCGCCGCAAGGGCCGCACTATGATTGTTGCCTGCTGCAAGGCCGGTTGCGAATGGAAGCGCGGGAATCCACTGCGGCGCGTTCTGTCCGCGTGCGGAACCAAGGCCGAGCTGACCCGCATGATTGTCACCCCAGGCCCAGACCGTGCCGTCGGCGCGCAGCGCGAGGACGTGCTGCCGTCCCGACGCGAGAGCAACAACATCGTCCACTCCTGAAACGGTCGCCGGGGTCGGGCGGTCGACGACGGCGGCTGCGCCCAGCTGGCCGAATTCATTGGAGCCCCACGCCCACACCGTGCCATCCGCCGCCAATGCGAGACCGTGCCGCGCTCCCGCCGCGATCCGGACGATGTTCGCCAAGCCGGAGACCCGAACCGGCATCGTGCGATTTTCGCGCGAGCCATCGCCCAACTGCCCGGATTGATTGCCGCCCCAGGTCCAGACTGTCCCGTCCGCACACAACGCGAGGCTGTGGCAATCTCCCGCGGCGACCTGCACAACCCCGGACAGGCCGTTTACGGCGGCTGGAGTCCGGCGACAGGTGGTGGTTCCATCGCCCAACTGGCCAAAATAGTTGTCACCCCAAGCCAGCACCCGCCCGGTGGTGGTGACCGCCAGTCCGTGCGCCTGGCCAAACGCGGCGGAAGTCAGCACCTCAGGGACCGAAGCCAGGCGCCGCATCTGACTTCGATCTGTCGTTGTTCCGTCGCCAAGCTGTCCCTCGCTGTTGCAGCCCCACGACCTGGCGGTTCCCGCCATGTCCAGCCATAGCGTCTGATCGCCTCCGCAGGCGAGTTCGGGGGAATAGACGGTCGGCAGGACTTCGTACGTCAGCGCTCCGCCCGGCGCGCCGCCAACGGACACCTCGGCCTTGACGTCTATCCGGCCTTTCCAGCCCGAAGCGAGCCTCAAGCATGCGCGGGCGAAACCGGTGGCGTCGGCACGCACGACTAGCTGTGCCGTCCCGACGGAGTCGTTGACGCCTGCAAGCAATGTTGCGTCTGCCGCGTCGACGCTGAACGTGATCGGCGCATTTGAGAGGGGGTTCCCGTTCGCAGCATCGAAGATCGCGACGGCCATCGGAAGCACGACGGGGCCGCCTGGCCTCCGGACCTGGCGGTTTGCGCCTTCCCATCGAAGGACAGGCGCCACTCCGCAATAATAGTCCTGAGGATCGAGGCCGGCAATGTAGGCCCGAACCACGGTCACGCCGTTGCCACTCGGGGAGAGATCGCGGTTGGCGCCCGATAGAGACAGGCCGTGGGCGGTCTCCCAGGCGTCGTCGATGCCGTTGTCGTTGACATCCGAAAACAGCGGGTTTTGAGGACCGGCGAGAAAATAGTCGAAACGCGTGGGCGCGGCGGCGTGGCCCTGAAGTCCGAACGTGGTCAACGCCGTGCTGCCGCTGTCAAAAAAACCAATGTCTGCAGCGACCATCCGGCCGTCGGCATAGAGATCCCAGGCATGGCGCCTGAAATCCAGACGTTCCGTGAGGCGGATCCAGTTCCGGGTCCGGCCGTCGTCCGCGAGCGGCGCGAAGAATGCGGTTGTCCGCCACTGTCCGCCTTTGGCGCCGTCCCCGTCAAAGGCGTGCAGTTCCCCGTTCGCCCCGCTGCGCAAGAACGCGAACCGGCAGCCTTCACCGTCGAACATGGCGGCCGAGCCAAGGTCGGCGTCCGCCACAGGCTGCGCAAAGAAATCGGCGAAGATGACGCCCTGGCCGGCAAGCGGTGCAAACGTCTGCGCGATGCCCGCCGGCGGCGCGCCCGGCGGAAGCGCGACCGAATACGTGCCGGAATAGGAGGCTTCGCCGGTCACGACCGCAGAGCCCTGGCTCACCCGCCACCCCAGCTGCCCCGCAAGCGATCCCGGCGTGTAGCCTTCCGCCGCCTCGAAGTCGGCCAGAAACGGGAGGCTTGCCAGCACGGTCACCGGCACCGGCGCGGAATCCGAAAAGGCGCCCGCGTTGTCCGTTGCCCGTGCAGTCAGCGTGTGGTTGCCCGGCGTGAGTCCGGAGACAAGCGTCAAGGTGTACGTCGGCGCTTCCGCCCTGCCGGCCTCGCCGAGCTTTGTCGCACCGTCGAAGAACTCAACTTTGGCAACGGTGCCATCGGCGTCCGTCGCTGAAGCCGAGAGGGCGATGGAAACACCCGAAGCGAGCACGCTCCCCGCTGCGGGCGCGGTCAGCGCGACCTTGGGCGGTGCGTTGGCGGCCGGAGCGACGCTGACAACGACCGGCGCAGAGACTGTGGAGGCACCGGAGTCGTCCGTCGCCGCAGCTGTCAGTGTGTGGACGCCCGGAGGAAGGCCGCCGGTCAAAGTCAGGAAAAACACGCCCGGCCGGCCGGCCGCCACAGTGCCGTCGCCGAGCTTTGTGGCACCATCGAAGAACTCGACTCTCGCGATCGAACCGTCGGCGTCATCCGCGGCGGCCTGGACGGTGAGCGGGGTGAACGCCACGAGCGCGGCGCCGCCAGCCGGCGCCGTCAGGGAAACCGTTGGAGGCTGGTTGGCCGCGACCAGGCGCAACAAGCCGCCCCGCCCGACAATTAGCCGGTCGCACGCAACAGAGCCGGCAAGCGTCGCGCCGCATTTCACGGTGACAGCCCCGCGCGGGGCGCGGATGTCACCGTAGAGGACGGCGCCGCATTCGAGAGCGACACCGTCCGTGACCAGATCGAGCGTGAGCCAGGCCGGATGAGAGGCCGCGCCCATCATGCCGCCCGCATCGAAATCGCGCGCGACGGTGATGATGACAGGTCCCGAGACCTCCATTCGCGCACCGTCCTCGAACGCAAGGTTCTGGAAGCTGTAGACGGAAGGAACGACCGCTCCCGCAACGCCCAGGACAAAACTGCTTCCGCCCCTGGCGGTGAAGTCACCGTAGGCGCCGGCCGGCACGGCGCACGGCCCGGTGTTCCGCGCGAGCGTCAGGTTCCTGATTGTCCGGAAATCGCCCGGGCTCTGGCCTGCGCGGACCACCGTGACGCTGCGTTTGCCGGAAGGCTGCGGTGGAGCGCCGACCGGGGGCAGGCACGCCGGATCGGTGCGGCGGATCACATGGCCCAGCGCGCAGCCTCCTTCGAGCGTCACCGTGTATCTGGACGGCCAGGACGCGCCCGCGCCGTCGCGCGTGCCGCCGTAGGATGCCTTTCCGTTGACGCGCACCGACGGCGTCCCCGGCACCAGCAGGTTGCCGGTCACGGCCGCGCCGCGGTCGAGCGCGACGTCCTCGCCCATCATCATCTGCACCGACCCCTCGACGCGTCCCTCGAGCGCGGGCGCATGGCGGACCCGCGCGGTCGCGGGCTCGTCCGCCCCCATCGACCCGGACGCCCCCGCGGCCAGCGCGGCCGCAGCCATGAGGAATATCAATGTTCGCCAGGATTTCATTTCCGGAACCCGTCCGCTGAACGGCCCTGCGCCGTTCGGTGCCAACGGGTTTTCTAGTTCCGGGATGTTTTCTTTCCTCAACTTCTACGACAGTCAAGCCCCATGATTCCACTTTTTTCTGTTTTCTTTTCCCGACCATTTCTGCGGGCCCGCATGTCCCGCGCAGATCTTCTGTTTTGCCTTTCGGATGCATTGCCATTTCCTTTTCCGGGCTGCCCTTCCTGGAAGGGCGGCCGAATGGCAGGCCCTCCCTTCCCTCGCGCTCGCGGCTACTTTCACGCTCTCGGCAACAATCAAGCCAAACCCCCAACATATGAGCTCCCGCATTTGCCTCCTGCTGGCCGCGCTCCTGCTGCCCGTGTCACTCATCGCCCAGCCGAAACCGGAGGTCATCCACCTATGGGAGAACGGCGCCCCGGGCTTCGAGAGCCTCAAGGATGTGCCGGAGCAGGCGAAGGACTGGTGGGTGCGCAACGTCAACAATCCGTCGATCACGGTGTTCCGTCCGCCTGCGGGAATGGCCAACGGCTGCGCGATCGTCGTCGCCCCGGGCGGCGGTTTCCGCGAGCTGGTCTTCGACGCTGAGGGCAGGCAGGCCGCGGAGTTTTTCAACGGTTTCGGCGTGACGGTATTCGCGCTGAAATATCGGCTGCCGAACGAGGAAGGATCGCCCTATACGAAGGACAACGTCCGCCAGGATGCCTATCGCGCAATGAGGCTTGTGCGGAGCCGGGCGGCCGAGTTCGGGATCGATCCTCACCGCGTCGGCATCCTGGGTTTTTCCGCAGGCGGCGAGGTTGTGATGATGGTGGCCTTCAGCAGCGGCGATGGCGATCCCAAGGCCGCCGATCCGGTCGACCGGCTCAACGGGCGCCCAGACTTCGAGATGATGGTGTACCCGGGAGGCAAGGCGCCCTTGATCATCCCGTCCGACACCGGACCGGCGTTTCTCATCTGCACGAACGACGACGAGTGGGGATGCGACCAGACGACGCTGGATCTTCTCCGGGATTTCCGGGAGGCAAAGGTTTCGGTGGAGGCCCACTTCATTGCCCAGGGCAAACACGCATTCAACATGGGCGACCGGTCCACCTTCCTCGCGGTCCGAAATTGGCCCCATCGCCTTGCCGACTGGCTCAACGATCGCGGCTTTCTGAAACCGGCCGCTGCGAGTCGGTGACACGCAATAGCCGACGCCGGTTCAACCCGGAACCGGCAGTCGGTCACAGCGCGGCGGAGCCGCAACCAAGTCCGGGGTGTTTTACAGAAGCCAACAAAGGGAACGGAGAGCGGTCCGGAGGAGCGAACATGCGGCCAGAGCGCCAACGGCCACAATCGCGGCGTATTCATGGCCTGGTATCCGCGCCCGTTTGGGTTGTCTGCGGTCGACACGAACCGGATTCACACCGTGGAGACCCTTTATAAGATGGAGAGATTGACACGGGTCCCGGTGCGCTACACGTGTAGCGCATGCCCTCCACGACCACATCCATCCGGCTGACCGCCACCGAGAGACGACGCATTGCCGCTGCTGCCCGGAAACGTGGACTGAGCCCGACCGCCTTCATCAAGCACGCCGCCCTGGCGCAGTCCACTGAGCCCGACATGAGGCTTGAAGAATTGGGCCGCAAGGTCGCCGGGATCCAGGAGAAGATCGATGATGAGCTAGATTACCGGAAGGCGAGCGAAGCGTGGGAACGCCACCTGAAGAGCGGCAAACCCACGCTCAAACCGGAGGAGGTGTGGCGTGAGCTGGGGATATGAGATTACTCCGGAGGCCGCCCGCCAGCTTCGTGAGCTGGGCCCATCGGCCGCAGCCGAAATCAAAGGATTCCTGGAGACCCGGGTTGAAGGGACGGCGGACCCGGAACAATTCGGCAGGCCGCTGCGCGGAGAGAAGCACGGTTTCTGGCGCCACCGCGTCCGCGATTGGAGAATTCTCTGCCGCCTGGAGAACAAGGTGATGATTGTGGTTGTTGTTGCTGTTGGACACCGAAGGGAAGTTTACGGCTGAGCTTTGGGTCCCCTCGCCGAGGGCGCTTTGGCTCTCGCCGCGAAGCAAGCGAACCCGGGACTATTTCGCCGCGCACAAGATCCCGGCGTATGTGGGCGGAATCCAGGGTCACGTGACCGTCACGATGACGACCCAGGGGGTCTCCATCGAGGCGGAACACGCCGGCGGGTTTTGCGTTCGCAGAAAGCGTCAGGCACGCGACGTCGTATAGTCGCTCCTGGGATTTCATCGAGGCCAACGGCCGGCGGTCAACAACTCAAATCCCTCCCGCTGCCCCAGCCGGGGCGGAGGCCACTCGCTCACGCTCGCAGCCACGAGGGAAGAAGGAAAACTCCACCCGCCGTTTCGACGGGTTCGACAAGCTTGTCGAACGGGCAAAGTCGGGTGGGGCTCACGCTCGTCGGCTACGAGGACTGGAAGCCCAACCCGCCGAAGCCGGAACCAAAGAGGCGAGCATCGGGTGGCGGGTGGCGAGCACGGCAGAATCACGGATTATCCTCGCAGACATTCTCGTCGTTTACGAGCGGGAGGCCAGCTCCCCCGGGAGATATTGCTGTAACTTTTCACCGGCCGGCAGGTTTTATTGGGGAGCGCCCTGTTCATCCGCCCCGGTCTTCGCGCCGCCGCGTCCAATCACCCGATCCGTCATGCTTTCAGATTTTCGACTGGCAATCCGCGCCCTGGCAAAATCCCGCGGCTTCACTGCAATCGCGACAATCACGCTCGCCACCGGGATCGGCGGCGCCACCGCGATGTTCAGCGCCCTGCGCGCGCTCGTCGTCGCGCCGTTCCAATATCCCGATCCGGACCGGCTGGTCATGGTCTGGTCGGGGGATCGCTGGCCGCTGTCCGCCCAGGATTTCAAGGATCTGCGCGAGAAGTCCGCCTCATTCGCCGACTTTGGCGCCTATTCGCCGCGCACCGCAAACGTCGGCAGCGAGAAACCGGAGGCGGTGTCGAGCATAGCCGGCACGGCGGGTGTGCTGCGCGCGTTCGGCGTGCGCCCGCAACTCGGCAGGTGGCTGGAGGCCGCCGACGAGGAGAAGGGCGCGGCCCCGGTGGCGGTGATCAGTCATGCCCTCTGGCAAAAATCCTTCGGAGGCGATCCCGGCATGATCGGGCGCGCGGTGCGCATCAACGGAGCCGACGTCACGGTCGTGGGCGTCCTTCCGGCGAGCTTCGAATTCTCCGGCCCATGGGTTCGGACGGACACCATCGACGTCTTCCTGCCGCTTTCGCTCGCGGACGACAACTCCCGCGACAACCACTGGCTGTGCGGCATCGCCCGTCTGCACAAAGGCGTGTCCGTCGCCGGAGCGGACGCGGAGATCAAGGCCCTGGGCGCGCAGCTTTCGAAGCAATATCCCGACAGCAACACGAACAAGAGGTTTCTGGTGGGCTCGCTGCACTATTTCATGACCCGGGACCTGTCCTCGCGGGCCTGGATGTTGTTCGGCGCCGTCTCGCTGGTCCTGCTCGTGGCGTGCGCAAACGTCGCGAGCATGCTCCTGGCGCGCAACGCCCGCCGCCAGGGCGAATTCAGCCTGCGCGTCGCCCTCGGCGCAACGCGGAGCGCGATCGCACGGCTCGCGCTTGCGGAAAGCGCCGTGCTGGCTGCAGCCGGCGCCGCGGCCGGGCTGGGTTTCGCCCTCGGCGGCATGCGCCTCCTGCGGGCGATCGAGCCGGTTGGAGAGGCCCGCCGCGCGGCGATCGCATTCGACGGGCCGACGCTGCTCTTCGCCCTGGCGGCGGCGCTGCTTGTCTCTGTGCTGGCGGGCCTGCCCCCGGCATGGGCGGCGAACCGAACGTCCCCGGCGTCAGTCGTTCGCGACGGCGGCAGGACGACGGCCGGCTCGCGCGCCCGGCACCGGCTCCTCCGGGGCCTGATCCCGCGCAGGAGCGCCGCCTCGTGGAGCGCTCGTCGGTGACTCCCGGCTATTTCCAGGCGATGGGCCTGGCGCTCGTGCGGGGCCGCAATCTCCAGGCGCTCGACGACGCCGGGGAGATCACCGGCGTTGTGGTGAACCGCAAGATGGTGGAAAAGGCCTGGCCGAACAAGGATCCGCTCGGCGAGCTGATGCGCGGAAACAATCCCGGGAAACCCTGGCACCAATCGCGCGTCGTCGGCGTCGTGGAGGACGCCCGCCAGTGGGGCGCGGAAAGCGAAACGCAGCCGGAAATGTACGCGCTGCCGAGGGACATCTGGGGGGCGCGTGTGTATCTGATCGTCCGCTCGGCCCGGCCCGCCAGCCAGCTCACGCCGCTGTTGCGCCGGGAGATCGCCGCGCTCGACGCCGGGCTCGCGCTGGCGAACGTGCGAACGATGAACGGCGTGGTTCACGACGCGACGACGGGCAGCCGCGCCGCAGCAGCAATGGCGGGCCTGTTCACGGCGACCGCGCTGGGGCTCGTCGCCGTCGGAATCTATGGGACGCTCTCGTATCATGTGCTGCAGCGCACGCGGGAGATCGGCGTGCGCATGGCGATGGGCGCGAGATATCGGGACATCTTCCGCCTGGTCCTGGGGCAGGCCTCGCGCTGGGTCGTGCTGGGGATCTCCGCCGGCCTCGCCTGCGCCCTCGCACTGTCCTCGGTCCTGCAGGCGACCGTCTACGGAATGGGCCGTCTGCCGATGCCGCCCCTTTTGCTTGCCGCCTGCGCCGTCGGTCTTGCGGCCCTGGCGGCCTGCTGGGCGCCCGCCCACCACGCGGCACGGATGAATCCGCTTGTCGCCTTGCGCGCCGACTAGTGCCTTGGACAGCCTAAGGAAAAGGCTTGCATTCTGCCTTAGGCGGTCTAAGTGACGGTCATGGCCAGGAAATGCGACCTCCTCCAGGGCACCCTCGACATGCTGGTCCTCCGCGTCCTCAGCCGGGGCGAACTTCACGGGTGGGGCATCACCCAGAAGCTCGAACAACTCTCGAAGAGCGCGCTCCAGGTGGACGAGGGCTCGCTCTACCCTGCGCTCTACCGGATGGAGGACAAGGGCTGGATCGAGGCGGAGTGGCGGGTGACCGAGAACAACCGGCGCGCGAAGTATTACGCGCTCACCCGCCAGGGCCGGAAGCAGCTCGAAGCCGAGGAGGAGGACTGGAACCGCATGACCGCCATCATCGCGCAGGTGATGCATTCAACCTGATCATGCAGCCTTCAACCGGGATCCGCCATGAAGCTCCTCCGCCGCCTCCGCCACCTGTTTCGCCGCCGGCAGTCCGAGGCCGAGATGGCCGAGGAGATGCGCNNCGGCAACGTCGGGAGCATCCAGGAACAGGCGCGGGAGGCGCACGGCTGGGGCTGGCTGGAACGTGCGCTCAAGGATCTGCGCTTCAGCGTGCGGCAGCTTATCAAGGCTCCCGGATTCACGCTCCTCGCCGTCGTCACGCTGGGACTTGGCGTCGGGGCCAACACGGCGATGTTCAACCTGCTCAACGGCATTCTGCTCAAACCGCTGCCCTATGCCGACGGCGGGCAATTGGACGCGATTTATCGCGCCACCGCCCAGAATGCCGAAGGCGGCGCCTCGGTCGCCGACTTCCTCGATCTGCGGCGGGAGATGGGCGGCTATGGGGAGGTCGCCGCCTACGCGTATGCGAACACAAGCCTGTCCGAGCCCGGCCAGCCCGCCGAGATGCCCCGCGCCGTCGCCGTCACCCCGAATCTCTTTTCCATGCTCGGGGCCCGTCCCCGGCTTGGGCGCGATTTTTATGGCAAGGAGGGCCTTCCCGGAAACAACCACGTCATCATCATCAGCCAGCGCTACTGGCAGAACCGCTTCGGGGGACGGACCGACGTCATCGGCCGGATTGTCCGCGTGAACGGCGAGCCCCACGAGATCGTGGGCGTCCTGCCTTCCTCGTTTGACGACTGGCGCCACCTGGGATGGGTCGATCTCTTCCAACCGCTCGCCTTCGACAACGAAAAGTCGGCCGACCGCCGCGCCACGACGCTCCAGCTCATCGGCCGGCGTTCCAGCAAAATCTCCCGCGCCGACGCCCAGGGCTTCATCGCCAACTTCGGGGGGCGCCTGGCGAAGGACTTTCCCGAAGCCAACGCCGGGAGCTCCTGGCGCACGGTTCCGCTCAACGACACCGTGGCGGGAGCGAATGGCCCGGCCATCCTGTCGATGCTCATCGGCCTTTCCGCTTTCGTCCTGCTCATCGCCTGCTCCAACCTGGCGAACCTCCTCCTTGCGCGCACGATGGCCCGCGCCCGGGAGTTCGCCGTGCGCTCCGCCCTGGGCGCCTCGCGCACGCAACTGCTGCGCCCCCTGATCGCCGAGTCCCTGCTGCTCGCCCTCGCCGGCGGCGTCTGCGCCGTTTTCGTCGCGCTCTGGGCCGGCAACTGGCTCGCCGTCCGCTCCACCGCGGACAACGGCGAACGCGCCACGCTCGCCGCCCTCGACTGGCACGTGCTCGGCTGGGCGCTGGCCGTCTCGCTCGCCACCGCTCTCGCCTTCGGCCTTGCACCGGCGCTCTTCGCCCTTCGGCTCAACCTGAACGATACTCTGAAAAGCGGCGCCCGCGGCTCCACGGGCGGGCGGGGCCACCAGCGGTTCCGCCACCTGCTCATCGTGGGCCAGTTTGCCCTCGCGATGGTCCTGCTCACGGGGGCGGCGCTCTTTATCCGCGGTCTGGACGAGCTGAACCACCGCCATTCCGGCTGGGAGTCCGAACGCCTCGTCACCGGGACCGTTGTGCTTCCCGCCGCCGGCTACCCCGGCGCCGACAGCATCAACGCCTTTCACCGCCTTGCCGTGAAACGCCTGGAATCCCTTCCCGGAGTCGCCTCCGCCAGCATCTCCTCCTTCACGCCCTTCTTCAGCTGGTATGACTCCCGGAGATACGTCGTCGAAGGCCGTGAGCTCCCCGAGCGCGGGCATGAACCTGCCGCGGTGGTCAACGGCGTCAGCCCCGGCTATTTCGAGACCGTCGGCACACCCGTCCTCGCCGGGCGCGCCTTCAACGAGCGCGACACCCCGGCCGCCCCAACGGTCTTCATCATCAACCAGGCCATGGCCGCGGGCCTGTTCGGCTCTGAGAATCCAATCGGTCACCGCCTGGCCCAGGCGGGTGGCGAAACCTTCCGATGGGGAGAGATCGTGGGCGTCGCAGCCAATGTGAAATCGGTCGTTCCGAGCCTCGGCCCGATGATCTGGCAAATCTACCAACCCATGGCCCAGGAACCCCGCAACCGCAACGAGATCGCCGTGCGCGTGACGGGCGTGGCGACCTCCGCCCTCATCGACTCCATCCGGTCCACAATGACGGACCTCGATCCGGACCTGGCGGTGCGCAAACTGCAGCCGGCCGACGCCTCGATTGACCGCGCAAACTACCAACTGGACGTATTGCGGGACATGCTCTCCTCGTTTGCGGTGCTCGGGCTCGGCCTTGCCTCCCTCGGCATCTACGGCGTCATCTCCCGCACGATGGCGCAGCGCACCGGCGAATTCGCCATCCGGCTCGCGTTGGGGGCCGGCATCCAGGACATCACACACATGGTCCTCGGCGCCGGGGTGAAGCTGGCCCTCATCGGATCCGCCATCGGCCTGCTCGGCGCCGTGGGCGTCTCCCGGCTTCTCTCGGCCGTCTTCCCCGGCATGCGCATGGACAGTCTTCCCGTGCTGATCGGCACCCCGCTCCTTCTCATCGCCGTCGCCCTGGTCGCCTCCTGGCTTCCCGCCCGGCGCGCCGGCAAGGTGGACGCGATGCTGGCCCTGCGCGCCGAGTGAACGGAGGCCGGAGAATCCGGCGCCGGTCCGGTCCAGCCCCCCAAAGCCACCCATGTCAGGGATTGCCGCGCCGGACACGATCGCTTTTCATCCACGGTCATGCGCCTCATCGGATACTTCCTGGCGATCGCTGCCGCGCCGATCCTCCTTCAGGGAGCCGGAGCCAAACCCGACATCAGCATGACGAATTCTGTCACCGTTTCCGCCCGCGACCCGCGTATCGCGTACATGGGCCGGGTGGCCCTGTCCGGCGAGGAAGCCCGGATGGGTTTCCCGGGCATCACAATCCGTTTCGTCTATCGCGGGCCGGCGCCGGTTCTGCGTCTGCACGCGAGCTCCGAGAACTGCAATTTCAACCTGGCGTGCAACGGGTGGGAGCCCGTCTTCATCCACCTGGAGCCGGGCGACAACGAGATCGCGCTGCCGACAGGCGTGGCGCCCGCCGGAGGATGGCTGGTCGAGCTCGTGCGCCGCAACGAGTCGTGGCAGGGCGTCGCCAGCTTCAAGGGCCTGGTCCTTCCGCCCGGATGCGAGCTGCTGCCCCCGCCGCCGTGGCCCGCGCGCAAGCTCATGTTCATCGGGGACTCGATCACGGGCGGGGAATACGTCGAGCGGTTCCCGCCCGAGAATCTATCGACCCCGCGGACGGCGAACGCCGCGCGCTCCTACGGGATGCTGCTCGGGCGCCGGCTGAACGCACAGGTCCACCTCGTGAGCTACGGCGGCCGCGGCGTGATGCGCGACTGGCAGGGCAACACCGACGTAAACAACGCGCCGCAGTTCTTCCAGCGCGCCATGCCCGACGAACCCGGTTCGCGCTGGAACCACGCGGACTACGAGCCGGACGTGATCGTCGTCAGCCTCGGGCAGAACGATTTCAGCAAGGACCTGCCGGACGAGGCGGTGTATCTGAAAGCCTATGACGATTTTGCGGGCGAAGTCCGCGCGGCCCATCCCCGCGCCGCGATCGTGCTCGCGGGGCTCTCGCTCTTTGGCGTTGCCCCGGGCACGCCCGACCGGGCAAAACGCGACCAGCTGGACCGGGTGATCGCGGCGGTGGCTGCGCGGAGGCGCGCGGCCGGAGACGCCCGGATCGTCGCGGTGCCGGTCGGCTACTATCCGGGCACGCCCACCAATGCGCATCCGGTGGCGTTCCAGCACGAACAGATCGCGCTTGAGCTGCTCGGGCCGATCCGGGCGATCGCCGGCTGGTAGGACCCCGCCGCCTTTCGGTCTTCAGCCCTTCGGCTTTCAGCTTTTCAGCGTTTCAGCGTCTGGATTTCCTATTTCCCTTTTTTGACGTGGGGCAGCGTCCGCTCGATGTTCTGGCGCGCCTCCTCAAAATCCGGCTTGATGCGCAACGCCGCGACAAATTCCGCGAGCGCCTCGCGCGTCCGCCCGGCGCGAAAATAGGCGGCGCCCAGGCTGTTGAAGGCCGGCGCGTAATCCGGCCGGCTGCGCACGGCCTCCTCCAGCTCGAGGATCGCCTGTTCCGTCCGCCCCGCTTCCAGCAACGCGTTCCCGAGATTGTTGCGCGCCTCCACATATCCGGGTTTCCCCTTCAACGCCGCCGCGTACTGCGCAATCGCCTCCTCGTTCCGTCCCTTCTGCAGAAAAACGTTGCCGAGGTTGAAATGCGCCTCCTCGTCGTCGGGTCTGATCCGGAGGGCCTCCTGGTATTCCTCGATCGCCTCCGGCACGCGGTCATCCTTGATCAGGGCATTGCCCAGGTTGAAATGGAATTTCGCGTCTTTAGGCATCGTGCGCAAGGCATGGCGGTAGTGCTCGATCGCCTCTCCGACCTTCCCTGTTTCGAGGAGCGCGTTGGCCAGGTTGTTGTGCGCATACGCATAGTCCGGGTCGATCTGCAGCGCCGTCCGGCATTCCACGATCGACTGCTTCAGAAGGCCCACGTGGCGAAGGGTGTTGCCATAGCTGCTGTGGGCCTCGGCGTAGTTCTTTTTGATCTTAAGGGTCGCCCTGTATTGCTGGATCGCCTCGAAGTACCGCCCTTCGCCATCGAGCTGGTTTCCCAGGCGGCACCTCTGCACCGCATAATGGTCGAATCCCTCCAGGAGGTTGAATCCGATGGAAAAGACGAGCAGGAGCACCCAGACTCCCCTGACGGCCATCCGCCAGCGCGGGCGCGGGGCAAGCACCCGCTCCACGGCCAGGATTCCCACGACGGCCATGAACACCAGCATGAGGAGGAATTCCACCTCGTAGCGGCTGCAGGTGCCGTAGAACAGCAGCAGCACCCCGGCGCACACCCCGAAGAGGATCGCCACCGCCGCGAGGAATCCCTGCAGCCGGGTGCGATCCTCACCGGTGCGGCCCCACCAGGCCAGCGGCGCCGCAAGCGCAAACCAGACGATCGGGATGTTGGTCAGGATGCCGAAGGGATCTTCAATGTCCGCATGACCCGCCGGCACCGCAGGCGTCGCGATGTCGGAGGCGAACGGGAACACCCCCGTCCAGCGGACCGGCTCCAGGAAATAGACGCAGAAATTGAACCAGAGGAACCGCAGGCTGAAATGCTGTATGTTGTCCTGCCGGTCGCCCGCCAGCTGGTATCGCTGGCCGAACTCGAGGGGATTGTCGAAACGCAGGTAGTTGTAGACCATCAGCCCGAGCACGCAGAGCGTTATCGGCAGGACGGCCGCAGCAACCAGATCCCACGACACGCGCCGCCGTCCGCCTGCCGCGGAGTCGTTCCAGGCGAGGACGGCCGGCACAAGCAGAAGGGGTGCGCCAAGCAGCAGGAATGGACGCGCCCCGACGGCGAAGCCCAGCGAGAGACTCGCCGCGACGACCCACCAAACGCGCCACTTCGGGTCGATCACCGCCCGCCACGTCGCTCCAAGCGCGAGCATCCCCAATGCACAGCCACAGCTCACCGCCACCTCCCAGAATTCCGCGCGTTGGAGCAGGATCGGCACGCCTGTCGCCAGCCCCAGCGCAAGCACGCAGGCTGCAACGACCGTGACGCCCACGTCGGGAAAATAGCGCCGCCAAAGCGAGCGAAGCACCGCGGCGCTGACGAGGAACCCGACCGCGGAAAATACGGCCACCGCGTGGTGGTGGAACATGTAGTGGCCGGTCAGCGCAGCCCAGGGCCAGAAGAGCAGCAGTGCGGGGGCAATGCCGAAGTAGAGGTAAAGCCGGCCCTTGTAATAGGTCATGTCGTGCAGCCCGCTACCCGTCCGGTACTTTCCGTTCGCGACCGGATCATAGGGATCGGGCAGCGTCGCGAGCTGCGGCGGCGCATCCTTCCAGAGGCTCAGCTGCCCGTGCTGTAATCCGCGGACCAGCAGATTGTAATGGTTGTCGGCCGCCGACCAGCCGGTCAGCTCCGTCACGCTCTCCAGGGCCATCCAGGCGAAGACCCCCACCACAAGCGCGCACACGAGCCCCAGAATGGCTGTGCAGATATGTCGGGCATATTTCTGGAGCATGAGTGTGAGCGTTCGAGACAACTGGAAAGAGACCTTTGGTGCAAGATCATGCCGGCGACCGTCGGGGCACGCGGCTTTGGCAGCATGGAGCCTCCCGGCCCGGCAGGCTGCCAGAGAGAGGACGATTTTGCCGTGTCATGGTATCCCAACATTGACAAACCAGATGGCGCAGGAGCGGTTTCACTAGAAGTGTGGCCGCGAGCGTGAGCGAGTGGACGAGCCATCCGCTCGCTCACGCTCGCAGCTACGAGGCGTAGGAGCCACATCAAGGAGGCTGTCGGTCGTGGCACGGGCGCCACCCCCCTGCCACTTGGCGCCACCACCAATCGGCAGATGCGCCCCCGGGGCCAAAGTGGGCGAATGCTTGCTTGTGCACCCGGCTGCCAGGACTAGAAACTCCTTGTCTCCCGAACTCCGCAGGCACCCCACCATGATCTCGTTCGTCATCCTCTGCGTTCTGGCGTTCCTTGTCTGGCTCCTGATATCGAGCGTCTTTTCCATCATCAAAACCGGAACCCTGGAAAAGGAGATCGGCCGCCTGAACGACCGCCTTGACGATCAGGCTGCCGCCCTGAAAAAGCTCCGGGCGGAGCTTCGCGGTTCCGGCGCCCAGGCGCCTGTTTCACCACCCGCAACCAGGGCTGCTGCGCCTTCTCCTGCTCCGGCGCCCGCAATGCCCCCGGCGGCGGCGCTCGTGCTTCCTGCGGCGGCGGTTCTTTCCTCGCCGCCCGCCGCCGCACCCGTCGCGCCAACGCACGGGGCCGGGGCGTCTCCCGACGAGCTCACGCTTCCGCCTTTTGCCATGAAGGAGGAGCCGCCGCCATCCGCCGTCCTTCCCCCGCCTCCTGCCGCCGGTCCTCCGCCGCCGCTTGAAGTTCCTCCCCCGCCCGCAGAGCATCCGTCGATCAATTTGGAGCAGTTCCTGGGCGTGAAACTTTTTGCCTGGATCGGCGGCCTCGCGTTGTTTCTCGGCGTCGCGTTCTTCGTCAAATACTCCTTCGAAAACAACCTGATCACCCCAGTGATGCGGGTCGCCCTCGGCTTCCTCGCGGGCGCGGGCCTGCTGGCGGGCGGGGTGGCGCTTTCGCGGCTCGCCTACCGCGTGACATCCCAGACGTTGTGCGCCACCGGCATCGTCATCCTCTACGCGGTCACTTTCGCCTGCAGGTCGATCTACCACTTCTCGTTTTTCGGAACGCTGCCCACCTTCCTGCTCATGGTGCTCATCACGACGGCGGCCTGCGTCGTGGCTGTGGCGCTCGATGCGCAGGTGGTGGCCCTGCTGGGAATGCTCGGCGGATTCCTGACCCCCCTGCTGCTCTCGACCGGCGTGGACAATCCGCCGGGGCTGTTCGGCTACATCGCGCTGCTGGACGCCGGCCTTCTCGCCGTCGCGCTGCACCGCCGCTGGCATTACCTGGGCGCGCTCGCCGCGCTCGGCACGGTGGCGATGGAGATCGGCTGGGTGGCGACGTTCTTCACGCCTGCGAAGATCTACACCGCCCTCGACGTCTTCCTGGGATTCGATGTGTTGTTCCTGCTCGCCTTCGCGCTGGCACAAAGGCGCGGGAACGCGTCCCGCTGGCTGGCCGCTGCCGCGGCGGGCGTGGCGTTCGTCTCGCTTGGTTTCGCTTTCTTCCTCCTGGACTATCCGAAGATCGCCCACCAGCCGTGGCTCCTCTTCGCATTCATCCTCGGCGCCGACCTGTGTCTGCTCGTGCTCGCGGTGCTCGACGCCGGCCTCGCAAGGCTGCATCTCGCCGCCGGCGCCGCCGCGTTCATCCTGCTCGGCTCATGGATCGCCGGCTCGTCCGAGATGGCGCTTCTGCCGTGGGCGCTCGGGGCGTGTTTTGTCTTCGCCGTGCTGCATTCGGTCTTCCCTCTCGTGCTGGAGCGCCTGCGTCCGGACGCGGCGCCCTCGTGGTGGGCGCACCTTTTTCCGCCGGTGGCGCTTGTGCTGGTGCTGGCGATGATCGCGCACCTTCCGGAGGTGTCCTTCCTCGTGTGGCCGGCCGTGCTTGTGATCGACCTGCTCGCGATAGGACTCGCGTTTTTCACCGGCCTGTTGCTGGCGGTCGCCGCCGCGCTCGTGCTCACCCTTCTCGCCATGGGCCTGTGGATAGTCCGGGTGCCGGCGGAAATCACGGGCGTTCCCACCCTGCTCTGGCTCATCGGCGGATTCGGCGTGCTCTTCTTCGCCGCCGCGATCTACGGACTGCGAAAAATGGCGGGGCGGCCCGCCGCATTCCCCGCCAGCGTTCCCGACTGGCTCCAGGAACCGGCCGCGGCGGAACACCTGCCGGCGTTCTCAGCCGCACTTCCGTTTCTTCTGCTCATGATGGTCGTGCTGCGGATGCCGCTCGCCGGGCCGTCGCCGGTATTCGGACTCGCCCTGCTGCTGGCGGTGTTGCTGCTCGGCCTTTCGCGGATGCTGGTCAACGGCGTCCTCCCCTTCGTGGCGCTGGTCTGCACGGCGCTTCTCGAATTCATATGGCTCAGGCACGGTTTCGCAGCTTCAAATGCCGCGGCCACGCTCGCGTGGAATCTGGGTTTCTATGCCGTGTTCGCCCTGTTCCCATTCGTCTTCCACCGGAGTTTCCAAGGGCGGATGCTCCCCTGGATCGCCTCGGCGCTTGCCGCGCCCGCCCATTTCTTCCTGGTGTACGAGCTCGTCCGCCGCGCCTGGCCCAACGGCTACATGGGCGCGATCCCGGCCGCATTCGCCCTTCCGGCGCTTGCGGCGGTCGTCGGCGCGCTCCGGGCGGTGCCGGCGGATTCCCCGAGGCGCCTCGATGTGCTGGCCTGGTTCGGCGGAGTGGCCCTGCTGTTCATCACACTGGTGTTCCCGATCCAGTTCGACCGGCAGTGGATCACGCTTGGATGGGCGCTTGAAGGCGCCGCCCTGCTGTGGCTTTTCCACCGCGTTCCCCACGGCGGGCTGCGCCTGGCCGGCGTGGGGCTGCTGCTCGCCGCGTTTGCGCGCCTCGCACTGAACCCGGCCGTGCTCGAGTATCATCCGCGCGCCGCCGCTCCGATTCTCAACTGGTACCTCTACGCCTACGGCCTGACAACGCTCTGCCTCTTTGCAGGCGCCCGGCTCCTGGCTCCGCCCCGCCACCGGGTTCTCGATTCAGACGCCCCCGCCGTCCTCAATTCCCTGGGCGGAGTGCTGGCCTTCCTGCTGCTCAACCTCGAGATCGCCGACTATTACAGTCCGGCCGGCGAGGTCCTCACGTTCCAGTTCTCCGGCAATTTCGCTCGGGACATGAGCTACAGCATCGGCTGGGCGCTATTCGCATTCGGACTCCTGATCCTCGGCCTCGCCCGCCGCGTGCGCGGCACGCGTTACGCGGCGCTCGCGCTCCTGAGCGTGACGTTGCTCAAGCTGTTCTTCCACGACCTCGCGTCCCTCGACCAGCTCTATCGCATCGGCGCCTTCCTCGTCGTGGCCGTCGTGGCCATCCTCGCCTCGTTCCTGTACCAGCGATTCCTTCCGTCCGAACCAAGGAAATGAAATGCGCACACGCCTCCTCCCCGCCGTTCTGCTGGTCTCCGCTGCAACGATTGTCCCCACCCTGAGGACTGAGCCTTTCCCGGCCTCGGCCTGGCAGTTCCGGCAGGAGGTGACGGTCCCCGGACCCGGGCCGGTGAGAATCGCGCTGCCCGTGGAAACGCTAGATGCCGCCCGGGCCGATCTTTCCGACCTCCGTATTGTCGATGAAAACGGCGCCGAGGTCGCTTTTGCCCTCGAACGCACGGAACCTCCCGCGGTGCGCCGGCGCGCGCCCGAATCCATGGACGAGACGGTGGAGGACAATGCAACCGTCTTTGTCCTGAAGACCGGGACCGACGATCCCATCACGGGACTGGAGATCGACGCCGGCCGGCAGGATTTCACTTCCCGCGCCACGGTGGAGGCCTCTGAGGACGGCACGACATGGCGCCAGCTCGGCAGGAATCTGCCGCTATACGATCGCGGATCGCAGCTGCGCGCGCTGCACCTGAATCTTCCCGCCAACTCCTACGCCTTTCTGCGCCTGACCCTGGACCGGCTCGGCGGCCTGCACATCGCCCTCCAGGAGATCTCGCTCATCACGCATCCGGTCCAGGCCGACCCCTCGGAGCCGGTCGCGATCCGGATCGCGTCGCGCGAGGCCACGCCGGGGGAGACCCGCCTCACGCTCGCCCTCCCGGGCGCGAACCTGCAGCTGGCCGCCCTGGAACTCACGACGCCGGAACCTGTTTTCAACCGCCCCGTCCGGCTGCTGCACCGATCGTTCCAGGACGAATCGATCCGCGAGGTGACGATCGTCCAGCGGCAGCTCTGGCGCTCCGGCGGGCACGACCAGGCGCCGGCCGCCCCGCTTGCGATTCCGGTCGAGCGACTTGCGCCCGCGCGCGAACTGATCCTCGTCGTCGACAACGGCGACAGTCCGCCGCTCGCGCTTCAGGGCGTTTCTGCGCAGCGCAGGCCGGTGTTCGCGGTTTTCTATGCGACGACGGCCGGCACGCATACGCTTTACGCCGGCAACCCGAAGGCAACCGCTCCACAGTACGATGTCGGCGCGCTCGCGGGGGCGCCGCAGCCCCCGTGCACCGCACCCGGACCGCTTGGACCGAACCCGGCGTTCCAGCCCGCCGAATCGCTGCCGGAAATCCCGGCGCTGGGAGCGCCGCTGGATGTCGCCCCGTGGTCGTGGCGCCGGACCGTCCGCATCAACGCGTCTGGAGTACAGCAGGTCGAGCTCGATCCCGCCGTCCTTTCCCGCGCGCAGGATGGTCTGGGGGACCTCCGCCTCGTCAGCGACGGCAGGCAGGTGCCCTATGTCATCGAGCGCACCAGCCGGACGCGTCCGCTGGCGGTGAATGCGACCCCCGTGCCGGATCCGGCGCGAACGCGCGTCAGCCGATGGCGCCTGGCCCTCCCTTATTCGCGCCTGCCGCTCACGCGGTTGACCGCAAGGGTGTCCACGCCGCTTTTCCAGCGCACCGTGCGCCTGTATGAGGATCTTGAAGACGACCGCGGCTATGTTTCGCGCCGCTGGCTCGGGGAGGCGACATGGAGCCGGACGCCCGGACAGCGCGGGATGTCTTTTGCGCTCAACCTGAATCAAACGCCGGAGACTGCCACGGTGTGGCTTGAAACCGACAACGGCGACAACCCGGCGATCGCGCTGGACGATGTCTCCGTCAGCTGCCCGGTCACGCGCCTGTTGTTCAAGTGCGCGAACGACGGGCCTGTGTTTCTTTATTACGGCTCGGCCCGGGCCCCGGCGCCGCAGTACGACCTGAGCCTCGTCGGCGCGCAACTGCTGGCCGCGGACAAGCTGCTGCCGGAGTGCGGCCCGGAGGAGGCGTTGAAGACGCCGTCGTTGGCGGATACGATCGCGGTGGCCGGCCGCGGCGGCGTTCTGTTCTGGGCGATGCTCGGGCTGGTGGTGCTCGTGCTGCTGCTCGTCATCGCGCGCCTCCTTCCGAAGGCGCCCCCCGCAAAGGGAACGGAGGATTGAACCCAGCCGGATTCAAGCAGTCGGCCGCGCCTCACGAATGATGCCGGCGATCACCGATCGGTGTGTAGGGCCGGCGCTGTTTCGACAGGCTGTAGGGCGGGCGCTAGTCGCCTCGCCACAGGCGGCGAATTGGCATGCCGACAAGCGGCAGCCCTACAATTGCGGGGAAACGGCTCGCCGACAAGCGGCGGCCCTACATCCGACTGCATCTTTCCGGCCAAGCCCGGATGTGTCGGCCTGCAGATTCGGCCCACGGGTGGTCAACAGTCCGCATGCAAGCTGTAGAGTAGAGTGCGATACATCCGGGCTAGCACCAATACTGTTCACTTAGAGTGGA
>PMKA01000210.1 GCA_003157575.1 Opitutia bacterium | reverse complement strand
TCTTCGATGATGACAAGCCGTTTCATTTTGAGCGGAGAATACCCGTTGAACGTTCGGAAAGACGGTAGGTTGGGTTGGGCATTTTCTCAAGGCCGCAGATCAAGCGAGAAGAGGATGCCATACTTTTCGCCGATTACACAAGTGAAGCTTTTTGGGAAGAATCACCAACTGGTCCGGGCGCCGTGGCCGGCAAAATTCTTCTGCTTATTCTAATTCGCGTTCAAGATGAGACGAACCGATGTACCTTGTAGGAGCCTGCTTGCAGGCGATTTGGATCGTTCGCATAGTGACAACACGGAATCGCCTGCAAGCAGGCTCCTACATCCTTGCCAATCAGTCTCATCATGAACCCACATTAGAATTGGCAGCCTGAAGGGCGAAGCCCGACAGGTTCCTACGCTCTTGCGACGGGTCCCGTCGACTCGCGCACGATGACCAGCGGCCTGATGAGTTCGATCATCGGGCGGCTGCGATGAGGCTTCCCGATTTGCGAAAAGAGCATATCTACCGCCGCCTCGATCGTCTGGCTGACCTGCTGGTCGACGCTGGTGAGCTGCGGCGTCGACACCAGGCAAAGATCCTGATTATTGAAGCCCGTCACGGACACGTGACCGGGGACATCGAGGCCGCACTCCCTGAATCCTCGGATGGCGCCGGCGCCGATCTCGTCGTTGAGGCTCAAAAACGCCGTCGGTCGCGAACGGATCGCGGCGAAGCTCTTTGCCAGGGACCTGCCGAACTCGAAGTTGTATTCGCGGGGGAACAGGTGATCGAAAGAGACCGTGTTGCCTTCCAGGGACATCTGGTGCGCCTCCAAGGCATCGGCGATCCCCCTCAACCGGTCCCAGGTCGATTTGGCGGCCTCCGAGATCCCCAAAAGCCCGAATGAGGTGTGGCCGAGGCCGATCAGATGACGCGTGAGCTCCTCCATCGCCTTGCGCCGGTCCAAAGTCACGGTGTTTGCGCCCGGCACGCCGGGATGATCGATGACAATGTGCGGCATGCCGACGCGGGACAGTTCCCCGATCCGTTCGGCGATTTCCTTCTCGGCAAAATAACCGATGAAAATCACTGCTTCGACGCGCATCGAAAGGAAGTGCGACACGGCCCGTTTGGTGCCGTCCGGATCCAGCACCTCGATGAGCGAAGTGTAGTCTCTTTCCCTCAGGCGTTTTTGGAGCTCCGCGAGTTTCAGCACGGCCGGGACCCGCAGCAGGTTTTCCATGCAGATGCCGACCGATGCCGTCCGCTTTCCCTTCAGGTGAAGAGCGAAAGCGTTTCGGGAGAAGCCGGTCTCGGCCATTGCCTGGAGCACCCGATCGATCGTCTCCTGCTTGAGTCCGGATTGTCCGTTGAGCACACGGGAGACCGTCGAGCGCGCCAACCCGACATGACGGGCAAATTCCGCGGTGGAGCGGATGGGGGCTGGCCGGATGTTACGAGGCATCTGAAATGGTGGACGTAACGCAGACTCGCCGGCAACCGCCTCCGCTGTCAAGAGGCGGGACGATGGTATCCGAGGCGATGGAGACGGGCGCTTTTGCAGAGCACTCCTTCTTGCCATGGCGTACCTGGATATTCATTTTTATGCCATAATGATGCTTTTCTCCGGGCTGCATTTCCGCTGCGCCGCTGCGGCCATGATTGGTGGGATGGCGGTTTCCATCTCTTTCGCGGAAGGGCCGTATCGCAATCGCGACAATCCCGATCCAAACGATGCGGCGGAGGGCAGCTACCCGATCGCCTACCACAAGCCGACCGTCGCGGAGATCACCGCGGACCTCGTGCGGTTGCGCCACTTTCTCGAGTCCGCCATGCCTGCGCGCGTCGTCGATCGGCAAACGCGGCAGCCCATCATGGATTTGACAACGCCGGTGGCGTCCGCCGTCGCCGACAGGGGAGAGGCGGATGCATTTAACCCGCTCGCTTATGAAGTTGGCGTCCTGCACTCCGGCATGCTCAGCGCGGCGGTGGCGACAGGGGACCGCGGCTTCTCGGATTTTACCGCCCGCCAGCTGCAATTCATCGCCGACACGCTGCCGTATTTCACGGCCCAGGCGGCAGCATTCGGCATCCGCGGAAACAGCGACCAGGCGATCCTGGAACCCAAGGCCCTCGACGATTGCGGGGCAATGACAGCCGCGCTGCTTCGTGCCCGCCGCGAACATGTCGGCCCCGATCTCCAGCCGGTCATCGACCGATGGAGCGACTTTATCGCCCATAAGCAGTTTCGGCTCCCCGACGGGGCTTTTGCCCGCCGTCGTCCCATGCCGGTGTCGATTTGGTCGGACGACTTTTACATGGCTGTCCCCGCCCTGGCGGAAATGGGCCGGACGACCGGCGACCGCGCCTGGTTCGACGATGCGGCGAGGGCCGTGCAGCAGATGTCGGCCCGCGTTTTCCGTCCGCAGACCGGGCTCTTTACCCACGGCTGGGACGCCAACAGCCCGGACCTGCCGGAGTTCTATTGGGGCCGCGCCAACGGCTGGGCGATGCTGGCGATGTGCGACCTCCTCGACGTCCTGCCGCCCGATCATCCCGCCTTCAACGACATCATGACGCGTCTCCGCACCCAGATTCGCGCGATCTCGGCGCTCCAGTCCGGCCGGGGGTTGTGGCACCAGATGCTGGACCGCAACGACTCCTACCTAGAGACCTCCGCCTCGGCGATGTTCGTTTACGGAATCGCCCACGCAATCAACCGTGGCTGGATCAGCCCTGTGACCTACGGCAGCATCGCGCAGACCGGCTGGCTCGGTCTCTCCGCCCAGATCAACGCGAAGGGGCAGGTCGAGAATACTTGCGTCGGCACGACTTTTGCCGGCGACCAGACCTATTACTATAATCGGCCGGTGAGCGTCTACGCCGTGCATGGCTACGGGCCCGTGCTGCTGGCCGGCTCGGAGATGATCCGCCTGCTCCAGAATCCAGCGATCGAGATCCAGCTCAAAAACCGGACTTACTATTACGTCCCAAAAGAAGTGAACTCCCGCGAGGCCGCCCGGCAGGAAGACCCGCCTCTCCGCTGAACTCCTGCAGTGCCGCATTGCCGCCGGTCGGCCGGGGCGTCACAAAGGGGAGAGGGAGACCTTGACCGGTGACGCCAGCCGCCGGGACCATGCGCTGAGATATGCGGTCCATTCAGCCGGCGACGAGAAGGCTCCTGCCTTGTTCCAGCCGGCTCCCACGAAGTAACGGACAGTTTCGCCGGATCTGACTTTTACCAGTATGAGCAGGTCATGCGCCGTCTCTGCGAAACCGGCCAGCCGGGTGCCTGGAGCGAGGACGACGCCGGTTCCGAGGCTGCCGTCAGCCGGATCGCCGTAGTCTTCCCAAAGGCCCATCCACTGGCCGCCCGGATCCTGGACCGGCGACAGTTTGGCTTTGGAGCCGTGCTTCGTCAGACCGATGGCAATGGTCAGCTCGTTGGCGTCCGTCTGGCGCATGCCCCGGAAAGTGAAGGTGCTGTCGATCTCGTCGAGGTTTTGGCCGGCGTCGACGACGAAACGCTTGGTCTCCGAGATCATGATGCCATTCTCGTTGGTTCCGGCCGCGCCGGCATCCCAGGGTTCGTATCCCAGTTCGAAGACCGCACGGACCGGCCCGTTGGCATAGACCGTCTCCTGTCGCCAATTCCGCGAAACATGCAGCTCCTTGCCGTCCCAAACGCCCGTGCCGCCACAACCGCGTGACACACCGACCTCGTACATGTCCAGGCCCTCGCCGGTATCGGTGTGCAGCCCGTCATGGCCCTTGTGGTACCAATGGTCCACGATCAGATAGGGAACGCGTTTGCTCCACACGTCGATGCCGCTGCCTGTCTGCTGATCCTTGGTGGCGAAGGGCAGCTCGAGGCCGGGCCCGTAGATGCGATGTCCGATCTTGTCGTTTTCCCAGGCGACATCGTCATAGCGTTCGGGAATATAGCGGACATAGACCAGCGCCGGGAAGGGCGGGACCGGCAGGGAAGAAGGTTCGACCGTGAACGTCGCCGACTTTTCCCCGGCGGCGAAATCGTGTTGGAATATCAAGTCGTCAAAGTGGGCCGGGCCTTTGTGGACGTGGGCGAAGGCGGTGATTTGTGCCGGAACGATCCGGCCACCGGCGTCCTTTACCACGACCTGATCGAAGACCAGGGAGGGGAGCCGGCTCTTCACTTCGCCAAAGGGAACGACGATGGTCTCGGCCGGACGGGTAAGAGCAGGTTCTTTTGTGACGGTGATCGTTAATTTTCCGGCAGCATGCATTTCGCCGAAAGCCAGCACCAACCCCGCCGACACCCATGGCAGCCAGGAGTTTTTCATGGGGGAATACAACAATCCGGGGAGAATCGAATGCAACAAGGAAGGTTTTGGGGCGGCCTTTTCCCCCGCGCCGCATGTGAGCTCAGCGGGCAACCTCCTGGCTTCTGCAGCCGGTCCTGCCGGATGAGCCGAGGTTCCGCTGTTGAGGAGGACGCCACTCGCTCACGCTCGCAGCTACGGGGAGCGGGCCACTCGCTCATGCGCGCAGCCACGGGGAGCCGGGGCCACTCGCTCACGCTCGCAGCTACGAGGAATGGAAGCCGCATAGGCGGAACCTAGCTTTTCGTGACTCCAGCTTCCTCGTACGCGCCCAGGTGGCGGTAGCGTTCGTAGCGCAGGTTGAGCAGTTCCTCGACCGGCAGCGCCCGTATTTCGGCCAGGTGTTTCTTCAACGCGGTCCTGACGGAGGCGATGGTCTGCCCGGGGTCGTTGTGCGCGCCGCCCAAGGGTTCGGGGATGACCTCCTCGACGATCTTGAATTCGCTGAGGTTCTGTGCGTTCAGGCGAAGCGCCTCGGCGGCGCGGCCCGCGGCAGCGGCGTCCTTCCAGAGGATCGCGGCGCAGCCCTCCGGGGATATCACCGAGTAGTAGCTGTTTTCCAGGATCAACACGCGATCGGCCACGCCGATTCCCAGCGCGCCGCCGGACCCGCCCTCGCCAATCACGACCGCCAGCGTTGGAGTCTTTAGCATGGCCATCTCGCGGAGGTTGACGGCGATGGCCTCGGCCACGTGGCGCTCCTCCGCCCCGACCCCGGGAAACGCACCGGGAGTGTCGATGAACGCAATCACCGGCAGCCCGAACTTCTCGGCCATTTTCATCAGGCGCAGCGCCTTTCGGTACCCCTCGGGGTGGGGCATGCCGAAATTGCGCGAGATCTTCTCCTTCGTTTCGCGACCCTTCTGGTGGGCGACGACCATCAGCGCCTGCCCCTCGAAGAACGCCGGACCGCCGATCAGCGCCTGATCGTCGTGAAAATGGCGGTCGCCGTGGAACTCCTGGAAACCGGTGAAAATCTCGTGGATGTAGTCGAGCGCATGGGGCCGCTGCGGATGGCGGGCGATCTGCACCCGCTGCCATGTTGTGAGGGCGGAGCAGATATCCCGACGGGTCTTGTCGATCAGCTTTTCAAGCCTTGCAATGTCTGCGGAAAGATCCAGGTGCTTTTCGACGGACTGCTGGTTGAGCTGCTCAAGACGTTTTTCCAGCTCGCGCAGCGGCTTTTCGAATTCCAGCGTGTGCAGGGGTCTGACCATGACGCGAAGGCTACGGCGCGTCCTGAGCGGGTGTCAACCGGGAGGGCGGGGACAGTCATTGCGCGGGTATTCCGGACGCAGTTCGGAAAACTCCGGACATCGGCAAGACGCCCATGCCACACCCTGCAAAAGGGAGTTCGGGAGATGCGGGCCGGCTACTTCTGCTGGTCGGCCTCGACGGAGATGGCAACCGCAACATCGTCCCCGAGAACCTTCGGGAAGGTCGTGATGCCAAAATCGTTGCGGTTGAGGGTGGTCGACGCCTCCCAGCCCGAGAGCACCGCGCCCTGCATCCCGGGGCCGAAGCCGAGCAGCTTGACCTTGAGCACCACGGGCTTTGTGACACCCTTGATTGTCAGGTCGCCGGCGACGTCAAAAGCGCCCTCGGCAGTCTGTGTCCAAGAGGTGCTCTTGAAGGTTATTGTCGGGAACTTCGCGGCGTCGAAGAAATCCGGGGAGCGAAGGTGCTCGTCGCGCTTCTGGGTGCGGGTGTCGACGCTCGGGACCTCGATCGTGGCCGTCACCGAGCTGTTCTGAAGGTGTTCGCGGTCAACGGTGATGGCGCCGGAAAACCTGGTGAACACGCCCGGCACGTTGGTGAAGAAATGCCGGATGGTGAAGCCCACGGAAGAGTGGACCGGATCAATCGCGTACGTTTCGACGGCGCCGCGGACTGATGTGAGAAGTCCGAGAGTGCAGGTGGCAAGAAGCAGGGTTCGTGTGAGGCTTTTCATCGTGGCGTGATTTTATAAGCAAAAATCACCCAAATGCAAACGACCCGGCGGTTCCTCACAGGATCAACATGGCGTCGCCGTAGCTGAAGAACCGGTATTCCCGGGCGACCGCCTCGGCGTAGATCTCCTTGATCCAGGCGATGCCTTCGGTTGAACCGGGGGCGAGAAAGGCCGCTACAAGGCAGAGCAGGGTGGAACGCGGCTGGTGGAAATTGGTGATCAGGGCGTCGACTGCGCGGAAATCGAAGGGAGGGTAGATGAACAGGCCTGCCTCCGCCACGAGATCGGCTCCTGCCCCGGCCCCCCCCTGGCGGAAGCAATCCTCGATGGTCCTGACCGACGTGGTGCCCACGGCAATGCGCCGTCCGGCGGGGTTGGTCAGGCTGCGCCGGGTGGCCGCGGAGATCTCGTAGGTCTCGCGATGGATGACGTGCTCCTCGACGTTTTCGGTCGAGATCGGGCGGAACGTGCCGAGCCCGACGTGGAGCGTCAGGTCGGCGAATCCCACCCCCTCGGCCGCGAGACGGGCGAGGAGCTCCGGCGTAAAATGGAGGCCGGCGGTGGGCGCGGCGACCGCGACCTGGTGTGCGCGGTCGGCATAGACCGTCTGGTAACGTTCCAGGTCCCGGCGGCGTTCCTCGGAGGTATGCCGGCGATGGATATAGGGGGGCAGGGGCACCTCCCCTAGCCGGTTGGCCACCGCCACGATGGATTCGCCGCCTTGCGTCGAGAAGGCGACGCGCGCCAGGCCGTCGGCCTCGTGTGCGCGCACAGTGGCGGAAAACGCGCCTTCGCGCGCGAATGTCGCGCCGACTGGCAGTTTGCGCGCCGGCCGGAGCAGGCACCACCATTCGTCGGTCATCTCCGCGGCCGGGGCCGCGCTTGTCGCCGGACGCAGCAGAAAGCACTCGACGCGCCCCCCCGTCGCGCGCCGGGCCAGCAGGCGGGCGGGCAGCACGGCGGCGTTGTTTCGGACGAGTAGGTCGCCGGCGCGAAGGAAGCCGGGCAGATCCGCGAAGGAACGATGCGCGATGCGGCGGCTCTGGCGGTCGACCACAAGCAAACGCGACTGATCGCGCCGCGCCGCAGGGGTCTGGGCGATCAGACGCTCGGGCAGCGCGTAGTCAAAAAGTGCGGTGGGAAGGCTCATGCAAGGCCCTCCTTCGCCGGGCCTATGGAGGGCATTTTTCTTCCCGCCGGGGGAAGAAAAATGGAGCCGAGCACTGGATTCGAACCAGCGACCTGCTGTTTACGAAACAGCCGCTCTAACCAGCTGAGCTAGCTCGGCGAATTGAGGGGAGGGATTTCCGGAATTTGGACGGCGCGAAGCAAGCTTTGTTTTTGTGTGACACAAATTGAGACCTTCTTTCCGGGATGGGACACAAGTGTGACAGGGTGGCGTGCGGGCACCTGTTAATTTGGAGGACGATGACGGGTGATAATCTTTTTATATGCTGATATGCAATGATATATGTATTTAGACCCGCCAAGGGCATGTTCATTGCTAGAAATCAACTATGAGTCGCATTCTCGGTATCGATCTTGGAACCACCAACTCTTGTATGGCTGTGATGGAAGGCGGCGAGCCGGTGGTCGTACCCAACGCCGAAGGCGCGCGCACGACTCCATCCGTCGTCGCTTTCACCAAAACCGGCGAACGTCTCGTTGGCCAGGCAGCGAAACGCCAGGCGATCACCAACCCCAAGAACACCGTATTTTCCGCCAAGCGCCTCATTGGCCGCAAACATTCCGAAGTTCGCGAGGAGGCGAAGAACTTTCCCTTCAAGGTCGTCGAAGGCAAGAACGGCGACGCCTACATTGAGGTTATTGCGGACGGCAAGACGGAGCAGTTCGCCCCGCAGCAGATTTCCGCGATGGTGCTGGCCAAGATGAAGGCCGATGCCGAGGCGTATCTTGGCGAAAAGATCGCGCAGGCGGTCATCACCGTGCCGGCCTATTTCAACGACGCCCAG
>PMKA01000088.1 GCA_003157575.1 Opitutia bacterium | reverse complement strand
GGGCCAATTCTTTGATTGTAGGGCTGCCGCTCGCCGGCATGCCAATTCCCCCAGATGGCCCGGCGACGAGCGCTGGCCCTACACGCCATTCGGACGAGCGCCGGCCATGCATACCATTCGGTGATTGCCAGCATTTTCAGTAGGGCTCGGTTTGGCTTTTTCGTGTTTTTTGTCACTGGAATGGGAGGTTTGCCGGGCATCCTCTCCCCAAACGATATTTTTCCCTATGAGCGCTGAAACGACCTATTCGACATTCATCACAGAGGATGCCATTGATCGACTGATCAAGGAAGACGTCCCGTACCTGGACCTCACCACCTGGGCTCTCGGAATCGGCAGTGCGCCGGGGCGCATTGAGTTCTTCACCCGGGAAAAGACAGTGCTCTGCGGAACGGAGGAGGCTGGGCGGATTTTCGCCCGCCTCGGCCTGACAACGACCTTCCGTCTTCCGTCCGGTTCGGTCGTCGATCCGGGGCAGTTGCTGCTCGCAGCCGAGGGTCCGGCGGACGCACTGCACATCGCGTGGAAGGTGAGCCTTAACATCCTGGAATATACCTCAGGCATCGCCACCCGCACCCGCAAACTGGTTGACCTCGCCCGGCAGGCAAATCCCCGCACCGTGATCGTTACGACGCGCAAGGGGTTTCCCGGCACCAAGGAGCTTTCGATCAAGGCGGTTCTGGTCGGCGGCGCATTGCCCCACCGTCTCGGCCTGTCCGAGACGATCCTCGTCTTCGAACAACATCGGGCATTCCTCGGAGCAGTCGCGGATTTTCCCGCACATATTCAACGTCTGAAGACCAAGGCGTGTGAAAAGAAAGTCCTCGTCGAAGTGGACTCCCTCGAACAGGCCATCGCGCTCGCGTCCGCGGGTGTGGACGGCGTGCAATTCGACAAGACCACGCCAGACGAAACGAAGAGGTACGTTTCCGCCCTGCGCGCGATCAATCCGCACCTCGTGATCATCTCCGCCGGCGGGGTCAACGAAAGCAACGTTGCGGCCTATGCCGCCAGTGGCGTCGATGCCATCGCGACCTCCGCGGTTTACTTCGGCAAGCCGGCCGATTTTCGCGTGACCATTGCGCCACGGCAATGAGGCGCGCGGTATGCGAAGCGTTGCGATACGCCGCGCCGTGTGCTTTTCACAATCCTGCCTGCCCCCGTCCGTTTTATGGCAAACACTACAGATCCGGAACTTCTTCTCGGCCGCGCTTTTTTGAAATCGGACCGCTGGAATGAATGGCGTGCCGGCGACAACGACCAGAAGAAAGGCGTGCCCGCGCCCTTCCTCGAGAAACCGATCCCGGTGGGCGCCGTGCTGATCGATCTGCCTGCTCCGGCGGCTCTCGGCTTGGGGCAGGTTGCGCTCATCGACGTCATCAACCGGCGGCGCAGCCATCGCAAGTACTCGGAGGAGCCTCTTTCCCTCGCGGAGCTTTCGTTCCTGCTCTGGACGACGCAGGGGTTGCAGGAGGTCATCAAAGGCGGCGAGGCCACTCGGAGAACGGTGCCCTCGGGCGGGGCGAGGCATCCGTTCGAGACCTACCTGGGTATCGACCGGGTGGGCACGCTCGTCCCGGGCCTGTACCGGTATTTGCCGCTCGAGCACAAACTGCTCCTTGTCGAGGCTGGGGCGGAAGTTCTGGCCCGGATCGATGCAGGGACGAACCATCAGAAACGCGGCGCGGCAGTCGTCTTCGTTTGGACTGCGGTCCCGTACCGCACGGAGTGGCGCTACGGGTTTCTCTCGGCGAAGCTCATCGCGCTGGACGCCGGACACCTCTGCCAAAATCTCTATCTCGCGGCCACGGCGATCGGCGCCGGCACCTGCGCGCTGGATGCCTACGACCAGCTCAAGATCGACGCCGCAATCGGTGTCGATGGCACCGATGAATTCACGGTCTACTGCGCCCCTGTGGGCAAGATCCTGGCGGCGGCGGAGTGATTTCTGCGGGAGTTCCGCACCATGTCCGACCAAAATCAAGCTCAAGCACTTCCAGTCCAGAAAGGCGACAGCCGGCGCCTGATGCTCGACAGTTTCAGCGAGCGGGCGCCCTCCTGGGACAACGAACTGAAACGGAAGCTTCTCATCGCCGATGTCGCGAAGGCGTTGCGCAAAACGATCCCCCTGGCGCAGCACTGGCGCGTCCTCGACTATGGTTGCGGAACGGGCGCGCTTTCCTTCGAGCTCCTGCCGTTCGTGGCGGCGATCACTGCGGCGGACGCCTCCGCGGGCATGGTGAAAGTCACGGCGGCGAAGCGCGAGGCGCTCGGCGACACCGGATTGCGGGCAAAGCTGGATGTTCGCCTGCTCGACCTCGTTGTGGACGAGCCGCCCGCAGAAGAATACAACCTTGTCGTGGCTTGCCTTGTCATGCACCACATCGAGAATGCAGACGGGGTCCTCGCCTCATTCGGTTCATTGCTCAAGGACGGTGGCTGGCTGGCCATCGTAGAGTGGGAGCACGTTGCGAATCACCGACCGGCGCAGATGCCGCATGTGATTACGCGCCGTAGTCCGGATGATTGGGCCTTCGAGCTTTCGAAGGGACTGCAGCCGGAGAAGGTCAGCAGCTCGACGGTTCACCATTTTGAAAGGGACGACGGCACTGTCAGCCCTGCGATCCTGATCACCGCCGGACCCATTTGGAAGGCGAAGGGCGGCAATTGTGCATCCTGCGCCGCCGAAGCTCGCTTGTGATCGTCTCCGCCGGTGAGGTCAATGATAGCGATGTTGTGGCCTTAGCCGTGAAGATGCAGCTGGATGTAGGACCGCCGCCGTTTCGACGGGTTCGAAAGGCTCCCGTTCGACAGGCTCAGGGTCTGCGACACCGCAAGCAGCCTCAGGATAACCCCGAGCGCAGTCGAGGGGCTGGCGCTCGCGGCCACGCGTCCAAGGATGGATTCGAGGAAATGAATCTCGTTCCTCTGACATATCGCAAACCTACTGAAAGTT
>PMKA01000256.1 GCA_003157575.1 Opitutia bacterium | reverse complement strand
TCGATTTTGTGATGGGGGAATGCGACCGATGAACCGGAAGCATCGAGAAGTGAGTAGCGAGCATCGAGCATGCGCCATTCACAAACAGTCAGCTGTTCCGGCGTCTTGTGGCAGCGCGAACTCGCTATCCACTACTCGCTACCCACTACTCGCTCCTCGCTACTTTACGCGATGAATCTAAAGCCTGAGACCCTGCAGAAGATCGACGAGGTCATCACCCACTATCCGGTGAAACGGAGTGCGGCGCTGCCCCTGCTGCATCTGGTCCAGGAGGAACAGGGGTGGGTCTCGACCGAGGCGCTCGAATGGATCGCCGCGAAGCTCGATCTCCAGCCAATCAACATTTACGAGCTGGTGACGTTTTACCCAATGTTCCGCCGGAAGCCGGCCGGCCGCCGGCACATCAAGGTCTGCCGCACGCTGAGCTGTGCGCTGGTCGGAGGCATGCAGGTGGCCGAGGAGTTCCGGCGACAGTTCCCTGGCGGCCCGGAGGCGGACCAGGGCGACGTCCAGGTGAGCATAGAATTTGTGGAATGTCTCGCCAGCTGCGGTTCGGGTCCGGTTGTCATGATTGATGAGGAGCTCCATGAACGGGTGGATGTCGCCAGGGCCCGCGAACTCTGCGAACAGATAAAATCCGGGGTTGCCGCCAACGCCGGGAAGTGACCCCTCCGACTCCGCTTAAATGAAACCCTCCTCTGATACCGATCTGCTTTTTGTCTACGGCACGCTTTGCAGGGCTTCGGGGAACGCCGCACACAGGCTGCTGGCCGACGTTGCCGAATTTACAGGGAACGGAGCGGTTCCCGGCCGGCTCTACCAGGCGGAAGGATTTCCCGTGCTTGTGCCGGATCCGCAGGGAGTGGCCGTGACGGGCGAGGTTTATCGTGTGTTCGCACCGCAGGCGGCCTTCCTGCGGCTCGACCAGTACGAGGGATTCGACCCGGCGTCTCCGGACACAAGCGAGTTTCGCCGCGACCTCGTGGAGGTTGCGATGGGCGACGGCCGGACCGTCACCGCGTGGGCCTACATTTACCAGCTTCCGCTCTTCGAGCTTCGACCGATCCCGCATGGCGACTACGCGCGCTTCCTGCGCGAGAGCACGGGCGGCGCCTGATCTGCAACCGGCCGCTTGCAGCTTCCCTTTCACTCCGACCGCCTCCCACTTTCCCTTTCACCTTCACCACACTCTCACTTCAATGCCGCATCCCGCCGAACGCCGCCTCATCTTCGAACATGTCGATGAGGCGGGCTATACGACCGACATCGCGTGCTACCTCGCGCATGGCGGTTATGAGGCGTTGAAGAAATCCGTGGCGCGGAAGCCCGGCGAACTGATAGACGAGGTGAAGAAATCAGGGCTGCGCGGTCGCGGCGGCGCAGGTTTCCCGTGCGGGGTCAAATGGACGCTGGTCGACCGCCGGAGCAACAAGCCGGTCTATCTGATCGTCAATGGGGATGAATCCGAGCCGGGCACGTTCAAGGACCGTCACATCATCCACCAGGATCCTCACCNNGGGGATCATGATCACCTGCTGGGCCAATCAGGTGAAACAGGCCTACATCTACGTCCGCGGCGAGTTTCCCCGGGGGGCGCGCATTCTCGAACAAGCCATCTCCGAGGCGCGTGCACGGAATCTCGTCGGTCCGGACGTCCTCAGCACCGGGTACTCGTGCGAGATCTACGTGCACCGCGGCGCCGGCGCCTATATCTGCGGCGAGGAGACGGGTTTGATCGAGTCGCTTGAGGGCAAACGCCCGTATCCGCGCATCAAGCCCCCGTATTTTCCGGCCGTGCTCGGGCTGTACCAGTGTCCGACCATCGTCAACAACGTCGAGACCTTGTGCCACGTGAAGCACATCGCGGCGATGGGCGGGGAGGCGTTCGCCCACATCGGCACGATCAACAACACCGGCACGCGTCTGCTTTGCGTGAGCGGCCATGTGCAGCGCCCGGGCTATTACGAGTTCGAATCCGGCAAGATCACCCTTGGGAGGCTCCTTAACGAAATCTGCGGGGGGCCGCTTCCCGGCCGCAGGTTCAAGGCGGTCATCCCCGGCGGATCCTCGTCGAAGGTCCTCCGCTTTGGCGAACGATTTAAGGTCAGGCTGCGCGACGGGACGAATGTCGACTGGGGCGTCGAGGACATTCCGATGGATTACGACTCGCTTGTGGCGTGCGGCACCATGGGCGGATCGGGCGGCGTCATCGTGATGGACGACTCCGTCGACGTTGTTGCCGCGCTGGCCAACCTCAATGCGTTCTATGCGCATGAAAGCTGCGGCCAGTGCACCCCCTGCCGGGAGGGCTCCCTTTGGATGAAGAAGATCACCGCTCGCATGGTGTCCGGCGGGGCGCGATCCGGGGATGGCGCGCTTCTCAAGAGCGTCGCCGACCAGATCGCGGGGCGCACCATCTGCCCGATGGGCGAGGCCTGCGCGTGGCCCACGCAAAGCTTTGTGCAGAAGTTCGCGGACGAATTCAGCGGCTACGCGGAGGCAAACAAGGCTATGGCGAAGGAGGCGCTACCGCTCGTCTGATGATCGCTAAAGACAAGGGAGTTGGGAGCCAGGAGCCTGGATTCAGGAGCCAGGAGTCAGGAGCCGGGAACGCACGCGCTCCGGCCAGGACTTTTGAGGACTTGATCGTGTGGCAAAAAGCCCATGCATGGGTGTTGGCAGTTTACCGGTTCACGGAGGGATTTCCGACCAAGGAGACTTACGGAGTGATCTCACAATTGCGCCGGGCTGCCGTGTCCGTTCCGGCCAACATCGCAGAGGGCTTCAAGAAGACGGGTGTTGCCGACAAACGGCGTTTCATGAATACGGCCCAAGGTTCGCTGGAAGAATGCCGGTATTACCTGATCCTTTCGCGAGATCTCGGTTATGGCGATCCGCGGCAGCACATGATTCAACTCGAAGAAGTCAGCCGCCTGCTCACTGCCTACGCGCGGGCGATCGAAACTCCTGGCTTCTGACTCCTATATCCTGACTCCTTCCGAAATGATCGCGCCGCAAAAATCCGAGCTGATCACCGTCAATATCGACGGCCGGGAGATCGCCGTGCCGAAGGGCACCAACATGATCGAGGCGGCGCGCCTGCTGGGCATCGAAATCCCTCATTTCTGTTACCATTCCAAGCTATCCGTCGCGGGCAACTGCCGGATGTGCCTGGTCGAGATGGGCATGCCGGCGCTCGATCCGACGAGCAAGCAGCCGATGACGGATTCTGCGACGGGAAAACAGAAGATCAACTGGATGCCGAAGCCGACCATCGCCTGCTTCACAAACGCATCGCCCGGCCTGCACATACGCACCAGCACGCCCCTTGTGCGGGAGTGCCGCGAGGGGGTGATGGAGTTTCTTCTCGTCAACCATCCGCTCGACTGCCCGA
>PMKA01000309.1:17643-17862 GCA_003157575.1 Opitutia bacterium | reverse complement strand
GGCCTGCCGATCGAGCAGAAGGTCACCCGCGGACTTCAGGAGAAAAAACAGACGGCCGCCACAACCGTGCTGCGCACGCTGTGCGACGAATTCTCCGAGACATGGATCGCCCGCCAGCGCGCCCAGTTCAAGCGCCTCGGGGTGCTCGCGGACTGGAAGGACGAGTACAAGACAAAGGCGCCCGCGTTTGAGGCGGACATCCTCCGCACCTTCGCCGCG
>PMKA01000309.1:0-17627 GCA_003157575.1 Opitutia bacterium | reverse complement strand
CCGTGGACGATTCCCGCCAATCTCGCGATCGCGGTTCACCCGAACGTCGAGTATGTGGTCGCCGACCTCGGTCCGGAGCGAATCCTGGCGGCCAGGTGCCTGCTCGGCGCAACGCTTGAGGCGGCCGGAATCACCACCGCCCCCCAGGTCGTGCACACTGCCACCGGCGCAAGCGTTGAGCACATGCAGGCGCGGCATCCGTTCATCGACCGCGCGGCGCCGGTCGTCCTCGCAGACTATGTCACGACGGACAGCGGCACGGGTTGCGTGCACACCGCGCCCGGGCACGGCTACGACGATTACCTCACCGGACTGAAATACGGCCTGGAGATCTACTGCCCCGTCGGCCCCGACGGCCGCTATCTGGATGACGGGCGCATCCCGGCCGACATGGTCGGACTGACCACGCTTGAATCCGTCGACGATCTTGCGAAGAAGCACACTTCGCCCGCAAACATCGCGGTGTTGAAAAAGCTGTCGGCGGTCGGCGCGCTTTTCGCCAAAAAGAATCTCAGCCACAGCTATCCGCACTGCTGGCGTTCCAAGACGCCCATCATTTTTCGCGCGGTCGACCAGTGGTTCGTTTCGCTCGACAAGGGTGGCGCCCGCCAGGCTGCGCTGGAGGCGATCGGGAAGGTCCAGTGGATTCCGGCGTGGGGCGAGGCCCGCATCCGCGGCGCGGTCGAAACCCGCCCGGACTGGTGCATCAGCCGTCAGCGCTCGTGGGGCGTGCCCATCCCTGCGTTTTACGGCGCGGACAAGCAGGCCTTTCTCGACGCCGGGGTTGTCCGGGCGATCGCCGACAAGGTTGCGACCCGGGGCACCAATTTCTGGTTTGAGGCCATGGAGAAAAGCTCCGTCGCCGACGTTCTCGACGGGATCCCGCTTCCCGCCTCCTGGCCCGCCCCGGACAAATTGACAGCCGGACGGGACACCCTGGACGTCTGGTTCGATTCCGGTTCGACCCATATCGCGACCCTGCGCCGCGGCGTCGGCGGCACGCAGTGGCCCGCGGATCTCTACCTTGAGGGCAGCGACCAGCACCGCGGATGGTTCCAGTCGTCGCTTTGGACCGGTGTGATCGCGTGCGGCGGCGCGCCCTACAAGGCCGTCCTCACGCACGGATTCATCGTCGACGAGGAGCGCAAGAAGATATCCAAGAGCAACACCTACGAGAAGCCGCAGACGAGCGACTCGTACATCGCCGGCTACGGGGCGGACGTGATGCGCCTCTGGATTTCGTCGCAGAATTTCCGCGACGACATTCCGATCTCAAAGGAAATCCTCTCCCACGTTGGCGAGACCTACCGGCTGCTCAGGAACACTTTCCGGTTCCAGCTCTCCAACCTCTTCGATTTCAAGTTCGAACTGAACGCGGTGCCCGTCGCCCGGATGGGCGGGCTCGACCGCTGGGCACTGCACCAGACCGCCGACCTGCTCCGCCAGTGCACAGCGGCCTACGAGGCCTGCGAATTCCACCGGGTCTACCAGCTCTGCAACCAGTTCTGCGCAGTGACGCTGTCGGCGACGTATCACGACATCCTGAAGGACCGGCTTTACACGCTCGGCGCCGATCATCCGCTCCGGCGCGCGTCGCAGACGGTGATGCACCATGTGCTGAACGTGCTTGTCCGCGTGCTCTCCCCGATCATCACCTTCACCGCGGACGAGGTCTGGTCGTTCGCCATGGCCGGAGTCGAATACGCCGGAGGGTCCGTGCACCTGCAGGACTGGCCCGTCGCACCCGCCGAATGGACCGATGCCGCGCTCGCGCAGGAATTCGAGCAGCTGCTCCAGGTGTTGCGCGTGGACGCGAATGCCAGGCTGGAGGCGCTGCGACAGCAGGGGAACATCGGAAAGTCCCTGGACGCCACGGTCAGGATCTCCGGCAAGGACGGCCAGGCGTTCGCAGCCGCCCTTAAGTATCAGACCGAACTGGCCGAATTACTGAATGTCTCCCACGCCGAAGTCATTGAAACTGCTTCGGAACAAACCTGCACCATCGACGTCATACCCGCCCGCGACCGGAACTTCGTCCGGTGTCCCCGCTGCTGGCGCTGGGTTCCGGCGCTTCGCCAGGGAACGCACGGCGAAATCTGCCCCCGATGCAGCGAGGCACTGAACGCCTGACTCTTCACCGCCAACCTCATCCCCAATCATGGCCAAGAAAACAAAGCCAGCCTCCGCAAAGAAACCTGCCAAGCCGGTTGAGAAACCAATCGCGGTGAAGAAGGTTTCGCCTGCTGCACCAGTCCCGCCTGCTGCACCAGTCCCGCCTGCTGTACCAGTCCCGCCTGCCCGTCCCTCTCCGTCGATCCCACCCCCAAAACCCGCGACCGCCGCACCGGCCGCGAAGCCCGTGCCGCCCGCCCCGGCGCCCAAGGCCCCGGTCGCTGAAGAGAAATCCTCCAAGTCGGACGACCTCAAGCGTCGCATTCTGGAACGCAAGACTCTCAAGCCGATCGTGTTCAGCCTCGATGAGGTGAGGGAGATTGCGAAGAAGAACGAGAAGAAGGTGACGAAGCCCGCCGATGTCACCCCCGGGAAGCCCTCGGCCGAGTCCGCCAAAACCGACGCTGCAGCGAAGGATGCCAGCCGTCCATCGGTTCCCAACCACGTCAACGCCGCTTCTCTCGCCGACATCCTCGGATTCAATCCCGGCGAACCCGACAAGGTGCCGACCGAGGACGCCGATGTCGAAAAACAGCCGGAGAAGTACCGCCGCTTCTACAAGCTGCTGCTCGACCTCCGCAATCATGTGCTCGAATCCCTGGGCCATCACTCCGAGGAGACTCTCAAGCGTTCGGCGAAGGAGGACGCCGGGGATCTTTCGAGCTACGGCCAGCACATGGCCGACGCCGGCACCGACACCTTTGACCGCGATTTCGCGCTCAGCCTTGTTTCGAGCGAGCAGGAGGCGCTGTCGGAGGTCGAGGCCGCCATCAAGCGCGTCCGCGACGGCACCTACGGGATCTGCGAACTCACCGGCAAGCCCATCGGCAGGGACCGCCTGCTCGTGGTGCCGTTCACCCGCTATTCCGCGGAGGCGCAAAAGGAGCTGGAGAAGACCAAGCATCGTTCCGTCCAGCGCGCGGGCATTTTCGCAGACACGACTACTGAGGAAGGTGGCAAGATCGCGGAAGAAGAACCCGAAGAATGACGTCCAACCCGCCTGGCGTTGCGGCCACCCCGCCCGCCCCGCAGCCCGCCACAATCCGGCCGCACCGCCGGTTCGAGCGCATCCTTGCGTATCGCTGGCTCCTCACCCTTGCGGCGGGCGTGTTCATTCTCGACCGGATCAGCAAGGCGTGGATCTGCGGGCGGATGCCGTTCCCCACGTACGGGGAGCCCGGACACGTCGTCGTCATCGAGGGTTTCTTCAACCTGGTAAATGTCGGCAATACCGGGGCTGCCTGGAGCCTTTTCAGCGGCCGAAGCACGACCCTGGCGTTGCTGGCGGTTGCCACCCTGATCGCTATCTATGCGTGGCGGCACCAGCTCGGTCTCCGGACAAGGGTCGTGCAAATCAGCTTCGGACTGCTTTGCGGGGGCATTCTCGGCAATCTGCTCGACCGCGTCCTTTACCGGCACGTCATCGACTTTTTCGATTTTCATTTCGGAAGCTACATCTACCCCACGTTCAACGTGGCCGATTCGGGGATTTGCGTCGGCGTCGCCATCTACATCCTTCATTCCCTGCGGCAGCCGGACTAGGAGCACGCCCGCCTTCGTTCAGAGAGCTACGGCGTGGCCACTAAATCCTGACGGGCCGCGTCGGAGCCTGCTTGGCGGTGACGGGGAGGACGAAGTCCGACGGGCTCCTCGCCGTCAACGAATCAACCTTGTCGCCGCGGCCTTGAGGCTCGCCGTTCCGACAATCTTCCACAGTTGACTTGAATCAGGATTGGCGGGCGTGCCTCCGATCACAAAGGGGGAACTCATCAGGGTGTAACCGTCGCCGTCCTTTTCCTCTCCGAGCAGATACAGCCTGCCAAGCAGGAGCTCCATCTGGTCCTTGCCCGCCAGCTGCATCTCGACGTGAAGCGGCTGGTCGGCGATGCCCACGCCTTTCTTGTACTGGATGGCGCCGATGCCCGTGAGGTGAATCATCGGCGAGAGGAATTCCAGCGACGTCAGCTTCAGTTTAAGGTCGGCGCCGCGGTCCACATGCATCGCGAAACGATCAAACGGCATCTCCTTCAATATTCCCGCAAGCTCGCCAGCCGCCATCGTGGCGTCGGAGTTGCTCAGCGCCCCGATAAAGCCGAGCAAATTCGAGGCGCCTCCGGCAACCTGCCCCTTGTTGCCCAGCGCCCGCAATATTCCCTTGGAGCCTGTCACGTCGCATTGTCCACAGATGTTGTTCGCGAGATCGGACGCTGTCGCGCCGCGCCCGCTCACCTTCGCGTCAATCGCCATCGTGGTTTCGAGGGCCGGCGCCCGATCCGGGTTTGCCGCACGCAGGAGCACGCCGACGTCCACCGCAGGAATTTTCACCGTGCCCGCAAGCGCGTACGGCTGCGGATCATCTGCGGAAAACGTGACGCTTGCAGCGATCTTCGAGGCATTCCCATTAAACTTGCCTTCAAGGTTATCGAGCGCCAAGCGCGTCTCGTCGATCCCGGCGGCGCAACGGATGTCGCTGACCGTGTAATCCCCGCCGATTTTCACCAGTTTCAGGTCGGCGTCGAAACGCCCCGCGATCGCCTTCCAGAACGCCTCTGAGTCGCGTGCCGGTGTCGCGACTGCCGCGACCGGGGCTCCGGCAGCAGGCTTCGGCGCAGTCCCCGCCCGGGCAACTGCGGCCGGCTCCGCCGAAGGACTTGACGCCGCCTGATTCCCATTCGCCGGTTTCGCGCCGGGCTGCGCGGCCGGCGCGGAAACCTGGGGAATGAGCGCCGCAAGCGCCCTGAGGTCGTCGACAACGATCTGCTTGCTTCCCAGCCTGCCGGTAAACGACAGCTTCGGTCCCGCCCGCGAAAAGGCGGCGTCGACGTTCAGGTCCGAACAGCGGCCGCCCACCGTCAGCGTCGCCGGCATCTTCAATGTGCCCGCGCTCGCGTCCGCCTTCAGCGTGGCATCGACCTGACAATCGAGATCGCCGATCTTCTGGCTGCCCCGGCGTGCGACCAGGTTGCGCAAAGTCACATTGCCCCTGGCCTGCAACGGATCGCCGGATGCGACATCGAAGTCCATCGTCAGGTTGCCGCGGGAGAGCGGCGGCGCCGAGCCAAACGCCGGCTGTTCCATCACCGCCCCCAGGTCGACCTTGAGTCTGCCCTTGCCCGAGATGTTCAGCTTCTCCCCGGAGGTGACTTCGCCCGCACCGGTGAGCCTGGCAAGCAGGGTCTTCTTCGCGCGCACTTCAATCCGGCGCACGTCGGCCGATATTGTGTCGCCGCGTTTCGACGCGGCAAGATCGACATCGGCGTCGAGGCCTTCGACAAGGGATCGTCCGTCCACCGCCAGAGCGACCCCGGTGAAACTCACCGGCCCCGTGGTCTGCACGGAAACCTGGTCGGAGGACGGGAGGCTGATTTCAAACGTCGCCCCGCCAAAGTCCCCGGCAAATTTCGATTTCGGCGCCAGGGCCTCAAGCGCCGACAGCGGAAGCGCGCGCAGATACACGCGCGCGGCAGGCGCCGCGGGATTCGCCGCCGTGAAACGGATGGCGGCGAGATCAGCCGTCACAGGTTGAAGCGTCTCCACGGATGTCACCAGCACGCCGAACTTGCCCTTGATGCTCGATGCAAACCGGTTCAACTGGAGCTTCTGCCCCTGGAGCCGGCCGTCGACCGTCGAATCGACGAGTACAAAGCCCGTGTAGGACGGAAAATAGGTTCGCAGGACGCTGACGAGCTTCTCATGGAATTGCGCTGAAAAGACGATGAGAGGCGTCTTGGCGAGATCGGTCGCCTCCACATTGACGCCGCCTGTCAACGCATCGCCCGCGGGCATCGACAGGTTTACGTCGGGCACGCTCACCACGAGTTTGGCGGGCGAATAATCGATCGCCGGACTGAGGCTGAGGCTCATCTGTTCAACCAGTTTCCTGGCTCCGTCCCGCAGCGTCACCCCTGTGAAACTCACCGGCTGGATGGTCCGGAGATGAACCTGCCCGTCGCCCGCCTCCGCCATGATCGAAAATGCCGCGGAGAATTCCCCTCCGTCGATGGTCACCGGCTTCATCATCGACTGAGCCCAGGCGAGCGGGATGTTCTGAAGCAAAACGTGGGCGAGCTCGGTGGCGGGGTTGGCGATGCTCACCCGCCTTGCCATGAAATCGAACGAGACCGCCTGCCCTGTTCCGACCTCCAGGAGCTTCCGGCCCTCCGCGGTGCCGAGCTCGACTTCCAGACGGTCCAGACGGGCGACGTTTTCACCGATCGCGCCATCGAACACAGCGTGCAGCTTCAGCGGTCCCACCTCAGGGAATTTGGGATTCAGCCGCTCCAGCCCGTCGAAGCGGGCGTTGAGTTCGCCACTCGCGACCACTGCCGACGTACCGGGCTGAAGCGAAAAATTTCCCGCTCCGTCGGCCGCCGCTTCCGGAAACCCAAAACCGGCGAGCAGTGCGGACAACAGATCGCTGTGCAGGGCCATGTCCCATGTGCCGTCGAGCTTGTTCGCACCGGCCGAATACCGGACATGGGAATTGAAGACGGGCTCGGGCGCCGAATTTCGAAGCAACGAGAGGTGCGTCGTGTAAATTTCATCCGCATCAGGGCCGGCCTGTTCCGCCTTCATCTCGATCCTGAGGCCATCCGGCGGCAGCTTGGGGCCTTCCGCAGTCGCGGTGTTCTCCAGTTCGACCAGATCGATCCTGCGATCCGCCGCGATGTGCACGCCAACGGAACCGTTTGCATGAAACGCGCGCAACGGCGCCCGCTTGGCGGGATCGGAGAAATCCACCTTCCACGCGATTTTGCCGCTCCCGCCGGTCTCGATGCCGCCGCCATGCAGTGTAAAGTCGAGCACCCGGTCTCCAGGCAGCTCAACCTGGCCGTCGGCGGCGAGATTTGCCAGGCGGACATCGAACGGCAGCCGGGCCAGGCGCAAGACCCCGGCAAACCCGGGTTTTGTCTGCGCGGGAGCCACAGCAGGGCCGGCGGGCGTGGGGGCCGCCGCCGACATCCGCCGGGTGTCGATCACAAGGCCCTGGAGCTCGACCCGCTCCAGATTGATCCGCTTGCGCTTCAGGTAGTCCCACGCCGAATACTCGACGTAAACCCTCCTGGCGCCGACCACCAGCCCGTCCTCCTCGAACTTCAGATCGCGGATCTCAGCGCTCGACAACCCCGACGCCACCCGTCCAAAATCGATTTTCAGCTCCGGCCGGCCCGCAACGGCTTTTCGCACCGCCCAGGTCTGAATCGCGGGCACAAAGGCGATTCCGACGAGCACGGCGGCAAGCAGAATAACGCAGGCAAGGATGAGGCCGACAATCTTCAATGCCTTCATGGGAAACCGGCTTTATGGCAGGAGCTCGCCGCACTTCCGACAAGCCAAATCCGCGGAGCCCGGCCTCCCCCCGGCCGAATAACCGGGCGGACGCCGTCAAGAGGCCTTCCCGCTGGATTTGCGCACGGCTTCTGACACCGCGAGATCATTCTCTTCTGACGCATCGCCCAAACGGCGTCCGACGCTTGTAAGGAGCCGGGAGGACGAAGTCCGACGGGGCTCCTAGGGCCGCCTTGCCAGCAATCGCCTGACCGTCTCTATCAGCTGGCTGACCTCATACGGCTTGGGCACGGTCGCCTGGAACCCGTAGCGGGCGAAATCGGCGAGCACGGGATCGTTGGAGTAGCCGCTCGAGACGATCGCCGGCACATCTGAATCCAGTTCACGAATACGCTTCAGGGTCTCCAGGCCGCCCATCCCCCCGGGGACTGTCAGGTCAAGGATGACCAGGTCGAACGGCTGACCGGCGCTCCGGGCCGCACCGAATTCCTTAACCGCCGCCACCCCGTCGTTCACGGTCGTCGGCTTCATGCCCATCCTCTGCAAAAGCACCGCGCCGAGGCGGCGCACCCCTTCCTCGTCGTCCATGAGCAACACCCGCGCAGCCCTTGTCGGCATGGCGGACGGGACGGGCTCGGCGGCCCGGGGGGACGGCTCCGCCTCCACGGTCTCGCCGGCCGGCAGCCAGAACGTGAAGGTAGCCCCATGCCCGGGCACCGATTCAGCCACGATCCGGCCGTCATGTCGTTTGATGATGGAATAGACGGTGGCAAGGCCGAGTCCGCCGCCAACCTCCTTGGTCGAGAAATACGGATCAAACACCCGCGGCAGGATTTCGGGCTGGATGCCCCGGCCCAAGTCGCTGACCGCCACCCGGACGTACCGCCCTGCCGCAAGCGAGGAGAGGGTTCCAGACGGAATCTCCTCGTTGGCCAGCGAAATCCGGATGACCCCGCCATCAGGCATCGCCTCGACGGCGTTCATCGTCAAATTCTGTACAACCTGCGTGATCTGATCCTTGTCGACGTTGGCGCTCCAAAGCCCGCGGGCCGCCTCGTAGTCGCACCGCACGCTGGAACCGTGCAGCATCGATTCCGCGGCTTCCCGGACGATCTGCGGAAGCGCAACTGTCGCCCGAAGGGGATTGCCGCCCCGGGCGAATGTGAGGAGTTGCTGCGTGAGGTCGCGAGCCCGGAAGGCCGCCCGTTCGATCTCCCGCAGGAGCCCCCCGGCGGACTCCGCAACCTTGGTGTCGAACATCACAAGCGACAGATTGCCTATCACCACGGTCAGAAGATTGTTGAAATCATGCGCAATGCCGCCGGCCAGCACACCGAGCGACTCAAGTCTGGCGGCGCGCTGCACCTCTGCCTCAAGCCGCACCTGCCGCTCCATCTGCTCGCGGATTTGCTCGGTCTGCCGGCGGACCTGCCGGCGCAGGGTCACGCCCCATACAACGCCGGACAACGCCATGATGCCAAGCACGACGGCAGCCGTGAGTGCCCGCCTGACCGTCCACAGCCGGGCTCCCATTACAACCGTAACATCGCCCGCCGTGCACAGCTGCAGCTGGAATCCCCGCACCTGCCGGGCATCGTCAAAATCAGCCCGGCAGATCCCGGTGATTTCGAGCACTGATCCCTCCGCCAGTCCGGTCGGCGCATGCGTGCCGGGCGGATGATCAAACAACGCCTCGAACAGCGTGTTCCCGCTCTGGAGTGTCAGCCGGGTGTGCAGGGGCTGACGCAGGATGTCGATCAGGGTGCCGCGGACCCTCACCAGCTGCGCATCGAACGCAGCCGTGAATCGCGACGGATCAGCCAGAGACAGGGGCTCAGGGGGGCTGCCTGAAGCCAGCTTGCGGAACACGGCCTCGCGCAGCACCGTCCGCGCGCCCTCCTTACCGAGAATGCCCACGGCATCAATCGAGTCGCCCGGGGCCAGGCGCAGGGTTTCATGGCTGAAGAGCAGCAGACCCTTGTGCTCGTTCTGAAGGAAGACAAGGCGTCCCGGAACCGCCCGGAGGACTGTTCCCGACACGCGCACCCGCATCAATTCCTGCCCAGCGCCAAGCTGCCCGAGATCCTTCATCGGTCGCAAAGGCAGATCGTAGGCATCCGCAGGAGCATCCTCGTCAACCGTGATGCTGTGCAGAAAAGGGACCAGCAACATCACATCGGCCACCTGGCCGTCGGCTCCGGGTGTCGTCATGCAGACGCCACGGACCCGGATCAACGATCCAAGCGTCGCGGTGAATGCGACAGGAGAGTTCATGTGACAGTCGAACTCTCCCACGGGAGTCATCACATGGATGCGCTCCCAATCCCCGATCGATTCCGTGGAGCGCAGAAACCCGCGCATCTCCACCCACTGGCCGTCTTCGGTTCCCGTGACGGCCTGGTCGAACGAAATGGACCTGGCGGGCGGAATGCTCATCGAGCCGCGATCCTCAAACCGCCTCAGTTCCAGCACCGGCGCAAAATTCCCCGCGGCAGTCACCCCCTGCACCACCAGGTATTTCTGCAGCGCCGGAACCTCCATCTGGCCCCGGCGAAAATTCACGCGGATGCCGCCCGTGAGATCCTGGAGGTAGAAAAAGTCCTCCCCTGCGTGCGACCAGGTCACGGTGCCCGATAGGGTCACGGGAGTCCCCCTCGCCACCTCCTCCGACGGCAGGTTCCGGATCTGGGAGATCGTTGCGATCGCAACCCCGGGCCGCCCGGACGATTCCACGACGCGGCCTTCCGGGGGAACCAGGCGGCACAGGGCGGGCGAGAGAATCCATTTTGCGCCGGCATTCGAAACCCGCCCCACCGCCTCGACATCGGCGCCGACTGAAAACCGCTGCCGTTGCACCGAGTTGATCACCAGTTCCCCTGTTTCGTCGCGTATCACCACCGACGTCCCCACATCCTGGATCTGCACACGTCCGCGGACATGAATCTCCTGGCCGGGCGGCTTCAGATAGACCTGATCGACCGGCGTCCTAGGAATTTTGAAACCAGGATGCTCCGCAAGCGAACCCAGGATCGTCACGTCCTCCTGCCGTCCGATCCAAAGCTCGATGCTCGACTCCGTCCTGCTCGGGTCAAAACGCCCCGCGTACATCCCGGTCACCCGGATGAACCTCCCCTGCCACTCGGGAATCGACCGTGGATCGGCCGGCTTCACCCAGCCGATCACAGGCCGGTTCTCGACGATCAAGCTCAGGCGGACATGGTCCACGTCGACAAACAGCTGTCCGTCGACGTACGCGTCGGCCGTCACGATCCGGCAGTTCAATGCATCAATGTCGCGGATACGGTCCTTTGCATCCAGGGGAACGACCGGCTCGTACTCCTGCAGCACCTTCACGGCAACCGCATCCGCCGACAACCCCAGATCGGGAAGAAGAGTGCCTTCGAGCACCACGTGCTGCCCGGTCCGCAATGCCGGGGGCGACGCGGACAGCTGGAGGTAGGTGCCGGTTCCGTTCTGCTCAAGCCAGAACAGCCTGAAGCGCGGATCGTAGTAGCTCACACGGCCTTCGACGCGCAGCGGATGCACAAGCGCCTTCTGCTCCATCGGGAGCTGCCATGCCTCGATCAGATTGGTGATCGTCGCGGGCGGCGCCTCCGGTGCCCGGGCATCCGCAGCCAGTCCTCTTCCGGACGCCAGCGCCAGAGTGACGGCAATCCACGCAACAAGGGACCTCCAACCCGGAGGGCGGCCGCACATTTTCCCAAACCACGGTAATAGCATGACTCTCGCCGGCGTTGAAGCCGGTGAACATCACGATCCGACTCGAAACACCGCCAGGGGTCAAGTGCGGCGGCAGAAGCCGCGCCCGCTGAGAAGGGACCGGATGGTCGAGAACCACCGGCCGCCTCCGCGGTCCGGCCTTCGGCCCGCCAGCGGCCTTGCCCCATAGTCGCTTGAAAACGCCGGTCCCCGAACGTGGCAAAAAGAAAGTGATTGACAGAGGCCTCTGCATTGTAGAGTTCTCTTTCGTGCAAATAACATCCGAAGAGGCAGCCCGGGCGCTCGCCGCCATTCAGACGTCCCGTGAAGCGATGCGCTCGTCCATCCGCGCCCGCCGCGGCCATTATCACCTCTGGCTCTGGGGCGGCATCTGGATCGCGATGGCGATGCTCGTCCAGTTCCACGGCCTGGCCGGCACGCGTCTCCTGCCATGGCTCTGCGCCGCCGGCGTCATCGGGTCGGCCGTGCTGGGTTTTATCCAGGGCAGCCAGATCCGCATGCCGGTCGACCGGCGTTTCCTTGCATTGCTCGCCGCCGTGGTCCTCTTTTCCGCCCTGTGGCCGATTGTGTTGCGGGCGCCGGCCAGCAGCGAGGTGATCTTCGCCTACGCCGGCCTCGTCGTGATGCTCTGTTACGTCATCGCCGGCATCTGGTTCGACACCTACCTGCTCTGGCTGGGCCTTGTCATGACCGTCCTTCTCCTGCTCGGCCTGTTCTTCTTCTCCTCCATCTTCTGGTGGTGGGTCGCCATCTTCGGCGGCGGTCCGTTGATCGCCACCGGATTCTACATCCGCTATTTCTGGCGCTGACACGCCCGCTCCCCGCCATGCCGGAACTCGATCCAGTCATCCATCAACCGGTGCGCCTCCAGATCATGGCCGCGCTCAGCAACCTGGGCCTGCGCGAGCAGGTGGACTTCACCTTTCTCAAGACCCGACTGGGCCTCACCGATGGCAATCTCGGCGCGCATCTGGCCACGCTTGAGGAGGCCGGCTACATCGCGGTCGAAAAGGCCTTTGTCGCCCGAAAGCCCAAGACGTTTGTCGCCCTCACCATCGCCGGCCGCCGCGCTTTCGAAGACCATGTCGCCGCTCTCACCTCCATCCTTCACCCAAAGGGCCATGCCTAGCGCAACCCATCCCGGGCCATCTCAGAAGTCCGGCGCCTCCCCCGATCCAGCGTTTCGTCCAAATCTACCATGAGCACAAAACTCCCGTTCTTCATATTCCTGTTCTTCCCGACACTCCTTTCCTTTGCAGCAATACCTCCGGAACCGGCCGAAAAAATCGCGGCGGACGCCGAGCGAGCGAGCGAGCACGCCGGCCAATGCAACGACGGGGCGGCGCTCGCCGACGCAATCAAATCCCTCGACGCCGCACTCGCCGTCGCCCCGGACCAGCCGGCGTTGCTTTACACCCGCGGCTACGCCAGCTATGTCGCAAGCGGGCTGCACCGCGACCCAAAGGGACAGGCGGAATCTGAAAGGGACCTGCGGGACGGGGTTCGTTTTCTGGAACGCGTCAAAGGCGCTCCTTGGGACGCCGAGGCCGCCGCGATGCAGGGCGCCATTCTCGGGTCGCTCATCCGGCTCCAGGCAGATCCCGCTCAGGCGGGCGCGACACTCGGACCGGAATCAAGCGAATTGCTTGCCCGCTCCACCGCCGCGGCCCCCGATAGTCCGCGGGTGCTCGTCTTCCGAGGCCAGTCGCTTCTTTTCACGCCGCTCGAATATGGCGGCGATCCGGCGAAAGGTCGCGAATTGATCCAGCAGGCGGTCGATCGCTTCAATGCGCCGGGGAGCAAGCCGCCCGGCCCGTGCTGGGGACGCTGCAACGCGCTTGCCTGGCTGGGGTTCGCCAGGAAGATGGAGGGCGACCAGACAGCAGCGCGGGCCGCCTGGCAGCAGGCGCTGGCAATCGAACCAAACTACGCCTGGGTCAAGTACGTCTTGCTGCCGTCGCTCGACAAGCCGTCTGCGCCGAGGTGATACGACGAGCTTTCCCGGAGTCGTGGGATCGGGATTCGCCCTCCCTGGCTTCGTTGCCGCCCAAGGAGTCGATCGCGTTGCCCCAAAATCCCTTGACCCTGTCTATGCAGATTGCAGAAGCCTGCTTAAAGGCGGTTCCGAGGCGAAAACCCAGATCGCTGCCAGATGACTTTCGGCCTATCGGGCCACGCCGCACCATGACTTCCCGCTGCTTGCACCGCCTTTCTCCAGGCCCCTGACTCCCGTTCCGCCACAGCCTCCAGCCCTTCGCCGATCACCCCGTAAAACAACCCATTTCCATGCTCGCGCTCCGCAACGTCACCAAAAGCTATGGCAGCATCACCGCCCTCTCCGGCGTCTCGCTCAACATCGGGCCGGGTGAATTCTTCGGATTGCTCGGCCCAAACGGCGCTGGCAAGTCCACTCTCATGTCGCTCGTTTCGGGGCTGCGCACGCCCGATTCGGGGAGCATTGAGCTCGCCGGGCAGCCGGTGACGGGAAGCTCCTTCTCGGTTCGCCGGAATCTCGGCCTGGTTCCCCAGACCATCGCACTGTTCCCCGAACTCACAGCCGAGGAGAACCTCCGTATTTTCGGCGGGCTCCAGGGCCTGCGCGGAAATCTACTAAAGGCCGCGCTCGACGACGCTTTTTCGGCCGCCCAGCTCGATGACCGGCGCCATTCCCTGGTGAAGACATTCTCCGGCGGAATGCAGCGCCGGCTCAACCTGGTGGCGGCTCTTCTCCATCGCCCGAAGCTTCTTCTCTGCGATGAACCGACGGTCGGCGTCGATCCCCAGTCGCGCAATGCGATCTTCGAACACCTCCAGCATCTCAACCGCACCGGCGTCACCATCATCTACTCGACCCACTACATGGAGGAGGCCGAGCGCCTTTGCTCCCGCATCGGGATCATCGACCACGGCAGCATCCTCGCTCTGGGAACCTTGGATGATCTGCTCACGCGCCTGCCATTTGAAGACGAGATCACCTTTCCTGTCACCGCCTTGACGGCGCCGCTTGCGGTGGAACTTGCCTCCGCCGGAGAAATCATCGCCGTCGATGGGACCCACCGTTTCCGACCGCGGCCCGGCTATCCGCTCTCCGTCTTCTTCGCGCTTACCGAGTCGCTGGGCCTCCCCCCGCGCCTCTTCGTGAACCAGCGGCCCACTCTTGAGGCGCTCTTTCTCCACCTTACCGGCCGCAAACTGCGAGACGTCTGAACATGATCGGTCGCAACGGGAATGTCGGCGCCCGGCAGGGCCTGTTCTGGAGACGCAAGCTCCTCGTCGCGCCTTCATGAGATTCCAACGCAGGTCCCAAACCTATTTTCCACCATGTCCCAAATCCTGATACTTCTGCGGAAAAGCATCCTCAGCTTCTGGCGCGCCAAGGCCGCCGTATGCATCACCTTTCTCGTGCCTGTGGTTCTGATTTACCTCTTCGGCCACGTCTTCGGCCTTTACCGCAAGGACTCCGGTCCCGCCGGAATACCGATCGCCGTCGTGAACCTAAGTCCGGAGCCCGCCGCACAGAAGCTCATCGATGCGTTGAAAGCCGAAAAGGCGTTCGCCGTCATCACAACGCGCGACATTGGAAAAGGAGCCACCCGGCCGCTGACCGAGGCTGACGTGCGCGCCGGACTCCACGACAATTCGTACAGGTATGCGCTGATCCTGCCCATGGACATGCTGCCGGTCGACGATCTGGGCGTCCGGATGAAGTTTCTGTTCAATCCCCGCAACGAAATCGAGTCCCAGATGGTGAACGGCCTTCTGCAAAAGACCGTCTTCTCCAACGTGCCGCAACTTCTGGGCATGTCGCTGCAGAGATATTCACGCAGTTTTCTCGGCAAGGAGCGCTTCGAGCATTTCAACCGCGTCATCGCGGACACAGTGGCTGACACATTTGGAGGCGACCGCGAGGAGATCTTTCAGCGAAACATCGCAGGCGATTTCGGCATCGCCGACCTGATACACGCAAAGGCAGACCCTGTGCCGCCGGTCCCCGCCAGCCTTCGTCGCCTTTATCAACCAGAGCAGATGCAAGCCAACCGAGAGGAGCCGTCAGCAGTCAACAACCATTCTGCCGCCCCATCGACGAGTGCACCGCTCCTCAACCACGAATCGAAAAACGAAAATCAAAAATCAGGGGACCTTTTCTCGCGGATTGTAAAGATCGATACTGAACAGGTCGCCGGCAAGGAACTGAAGAACCCGATGGCCGCGCGGCTCGTTGGAGGGTATGCGATCATGTTCCTGCTTTTCGCGGTGAGCGGCTCGGCGGCGACGCTCTTCGAGGAGAAGAACTCCGGTGTTTTCCAACGACTTCTATCGTCCCCGGTCCGGCCCGCGCACATCCTCTGGGCGCGCTTCCTCTTCGGTGTCATTCTGGGCTTGGCGCAGATCACCGCGCTCTTCTGTGCAGGATGGGTGTTCTTCGGTCTCGACATATTCCACCACGTGGGCGGGCTGTTGGCTGTGAGTTTGAGCGCCGCCGCGGCCTGTTCGGCGTTCGGCATCTTGATCGCCGCCATCGCCCCCAGCGCGGCGGCGGCGAACGGCATAGCCACGTTCGTCGTCATTTCCATGAGCGCAGTCGGCGGGGCGTGGTTTCCAGTCACCTTCATGCCGGACTACATCCAGCGGGTGAGCAAACTCACGCTTGTCTACTGGTCGGTGGAGGGGTTCGCCGATGTGCTATGGGCTGGCATGTCCCTGCTCGAAGTGCTGCCCAAGGTCGGAATACTGACAGGCATCGCCGCCGGCGTGATGCTGGTGGCCATCTGGCGCTTCAACCGCGGCAAGCTCTTCGATTAGGTGTCGACGACGCCCAGCTGCCCCGGAGACGCGCCTTATCCCGCCCAAGGCTGCGGCGTTTGTCGCGAGAATCAGTTCGTGCCAAAGGGCGGGGCAGTCCGTTAGCCCCGTCCGCGTTGGTCAAAGCGGATAACGCAAATCGTCTATGCTGGGGACAGGCACCGCCGTCTATGCTGGGGACAGGCACCGCTAACCGTCTGGGTTGGGGACTAACCGTCTGGGTTGGGGACAGGCTTGAGCAAAAGACGAACAACCGCAGAGGACAGGCTCCTCCCATGTGAGCAATCAGGGGACAGGCTCCTGCCAGGAAGGCAAACCGGAGGCCGATTCCTGGGGACAGGTAGAAAAACACTAAAAGAGGAAAATAGGACATTGACCCTGAGGAAGGGCCGGTAGGATTGGACGGTTCATGCGCGAACCGCGGCTCAAGGTGCCACCCGAGATGGGGGAGGCGATTTACCATTGCATCAGCAGGACCGTGGGCGGGGAATGGCTCTTCGAGGATACGGACAAGGAGGTGTTCCGGCGCATGATGTGGAAGCTGGCCGATTTCTGTGGCATGGGTCTGCTCACCTACTGCCTGCTATCGAACCATTTCCACCTCCTGGCGTTTGTGCCGAGGATGAGCGGGCTCTCCGATGCCGAGCTGCTGAGGCGCTTTGCGGTCTGCCATCCCCCCACGGACCGCCGCCAGGAGCGGCTCCTGAAGGGCGTGAAGGCGATGCTCGAGCGGAATGGGCCTGAGGCGGCGGCCTGGAGGCGGCAGCAGCTGGCGCTCATGGGCGACATCTCCCAGTATATCAAGCTGCTCAAGCAGGGTTTCTCGGTCTGGTTCAACCGCACCCATGAGCGATTCGGAACCCTCTGGGCCGAGCGCTTCGGTTCGGAGCTGGTGGAGGCCTCCCGACAGGGGCTCGAAACGGTGGCGGCGTACATCGACCTGAACTGCGTGCGGGCCGGGCTGGTGCACGATCCGAAGGACTATCGGTTCTGCGGCTACGCAGAGGCCGTGGCCGGAAGCCTCCCTGCACGCAAAGGGCTCTCCCAGGTGCTTGGTCTTGCTGACTGGGCACAGGTGCAGCCTGCATATCGACAACGGCTTTTCGGCACCGCTGCCGCGCCCCGGCAGCAGGCCGCCAGCGTCACCCCAGAGCAACTCCAGAAGGTCATCGCGGCCAACGGACACCTGCCCCTGGCCGATGTGCTGCTGTGCCGGATCCGGTACCTGAGCGAGGGCATGGTGCTGGGCAGCCGGGCGTTTGTGCAGGAGCAACTCTGGGCGCATCGGGCGAGGACGGGACGCAAAGGCCGTGATGAACCCTGGCAGCTGCCGGCCTTTACCGATTGGGGAGACCTGGCAATCCGCCACCGGCTGCGTGGATCCGCATTCGGCTAGCGTTGCGGGGCGATCCGCCCTCCCCCCATGCAGCCAGTCTTCGCTCCCCGGATTCTGGTAAACGCAGAATCCGAAGACTGGAAGCTGAATCCATCTCCGGCCACGCCACTGCCGACCCCATGGAATCGCCGTCTGCAGTAAGCGGAAAGCTCTTTCTCGACCCGGCTTCGTGCCCTGCCCCAGCCAAATCAGGCTGAGACAGACGAAGAACCGCCACCCCTGTCCA
>PMKA01000367.1 GCA_003157575.1 Opitutia bacterium | reverse complement strand
AACTGCTAAGTGAACAGTATTGGTCCTAACGCCGTTTTCCGGCAACCATGCGGGCCGGCGGAAGCTCCGCCTGCGTCACTTCACAGACGGAGCCGCCTTGCTGAGCTCCCGCATCCTCGCGTAGTGCCCGCCCAGGATCTTCAGCGTGCTCTGATCGCAGTCGAACACCGCATTCAGCCCGGGAGCCTCCTGCGGCATGTCGCCCGCGCCGAGACCGTCGGCCGAATCCGCCGCCGTGTGCGGGGGCCTCCCCTCGCCACCCCAGAGCCAGAAGTTCGACCCGGCGGCCGCGCCCCCGCGCGAAGCCGAGGCCTCGATCACGGCGAAAAGCTCCACGAAGAGCCGGTCGCGGCTCGTGGTCGCGCAATCCACGCCCAGGCCCGCATCGCGATCGAGCCCGAATTCCTCGATGACCACGGGCTTGCCGAGCTCATCGCCCGCCGCAAGATGCCGCATCGCGTAGTCGCGGGACTTCTCAAGCGCCGGACCGATGGTCGTCGCAAATTCCGTGCGCCGGTACCAGCCCCAGTTTTTCGGCCAGAGGTGAAAGACGATGTAATCGATGGTCTTCACGCTGTGCACCCGCCTGAAATTCGCGTCGGTGTCGAGGCCGCCCATGGTCCCCTCGCTTCCGGTTGTGACAAGGTGGTTGGGATCGATCGAATGCAGGCGCGCCGAGGTGCTCCCGATCCACTCCATGAACGCCGCAAACACCGCGTCGTCCTGCCCGTCGCGCGCGCCCGGGCGCGGCTCGTTGGCCAGCTCCCACGACATGATCGCCGGCTCGTCGCGATACTTCCGCCCGGTAAGCGTGTTCGTGCGGTCAAGCAGCATGGCGAAATAGCGGCGGTACATCGCCTGGGCCGCCTCGTTCGTGTAGAACGAACTCAGCACCCGGTTGTACTCCTTCCACGGCGCCGATTCGACCGCCAGCGCCGGACCCGATCCCGTCCACGAAAGATATTGGGGCATGCCGCCCGACCAGTCCCAGAAATTGTTGAGGAATATGACGAGCTTCATGTCCCGCCGGCCGGCCTCCTGCACGAGGTAGTCGAGCCCCTGCAGGAGGTCTTCGTTGTAGACGCCCGGCGCGGTCTGGATCGCGGGCCGGAGCGCATTCGGGGTCGCGCACGCCTCGGCTGCGCCCAACACCCGGAGGTTGTTGACTCCAAGGTCCCGCAACCGGTCGAGTTCGCGCACCAGGCGCGCGCGCCCGGCCGGATTCGACGGCCGCCCGAGATGCGCCCCATACCACAGGTTCGTGCCGCAGACGTACCACGGCCGCCCGTCGAGCACGAAATGCCGGCCGTCAACCCGGACGAATCCGTCGGACGCATGCGCCGCCATCGACAGGGCGGCCAAAAAAAGAAACACGAGTGCTGGGCGGGGCAGGCGCATGAGGAGGAGGAGTTTTTCGGTGTGGCCGCTCCCGGCGGCCCGGAGGACCAGTCCGACAGGCTGCTGGCGCGGCCGTCAGCGTGCGGCCTTTCTGATCAAACGCCCCCGGGGCTCAATCCCAATTTCACGCCCGGTCCCGCTTGCCCTCCATCGCGCTCTGCTACTAACTACCGCCCGGGAGTCCGCCGGGCTTGCGTCGCGGCAGGCTCCTCATGGCCACACAAACCACCTTTCATGAGACTGTGCATTTATCCGGGCACCTTCGATCCCATCACCAACGGCCACCTGGACGTGCTTGAGCGCGCCACGCGCCTCTTCGATCATGTCCTCGTCTCCGTCGCCCACAATCCCGACAAGGGGCCTCTTTTCTCGCCCGAACAGCGGCTGGAATTGATCCGGCCGAACATCGCCCGTTTCAGCAACGTATCGGTCACCACCTTTCGAGGCCTGCTTGTCGAATTCGCAATGGAACAGCACGCGGTGGCGATCATCCGCGGACTGCGCGCAATGTCGGATTTCGAATTCGAGTTCAACATGGCCCTCATGAACCGCCACCTTCAGCCCGCGGTTGAGACGATCTACGTGATGCCGAACGAGGACTACAGCTACACCAGCTCCCACCTTGTCAAACAAGTGAGCAAGTTCGGCGGCGATGTCGGCAAATTCGTGCCCGCCAACGTGGCCCAGGCACTGCGCGCCGCCTACGGGTTTGCCTGACCCTGCGCGAAGTTCCGCTGCCCTGTCACTTCCCGGCTGTCGGCGCGTCTTAGTTTCCGTTGACGCGCCTCTTTCCATTTTCACCGCCTCCAATTTGCCTCGCGCCGCCTCGGCAGCCGTAGGCGCAGATTCCCCGCTCCATTCTCATGGCCACGTCTTCCCGCAACAACATCGGAAAAACGTTCATCGTGATCCTCGCCGGCGCAGCGCTCGCCGCAGGCGCCTGGTACTTCTGGCGCCACAGCTCCGACAAGGCGCCCGAGTATTCCTCCGTCGTGGTCGCCCGCGGCGACGTTGTCCAGGCTGTCACCGCAACCGGCGACATCGAGCCGGTCCTGGACGTCAACGTGGGATGCCAGATCTCCGGCATCATCTCCAAGCTGTACGTCGACTGGAATTCGCCGGTGAAGGCCGGCCAGCTGATCGCACAGATCGACCCCGCCACCTACCAGGCCAACGTCCTCCAGGCCGAGGGCCAGCTCGCCAGCGCAAAGGCCAGCTACCAGCTCACCCGCGTGAACACCGAGCGGACCCGCGAGCTGTTCAAAAAGAGCCTCGTCGCCCAGTCCGATCTCGATACCGCCGAGGCCCAGCTCCTCCAGGCCGACGCACAGGTGAAAATCCAGAGCGCGTCGCTCGACATGGCCAAGGTGAACCTCGCCCGCTGCGACATCTTCTCGCCGATCGACGGAGTGGTCGTCTCCCGGCAGGTCGACGTCGGCAACACGGTCGCCGCCAGCCTCAGCTCCCCCACGCTCTTCATGATCGCCAACGACCTGACCAAGATGCAGATCATCGGCGCGGTCGCGGAGGCCGACATCGGCAACGTCAAGGTCGGCCAGTTGGTCAATTTTTCCGTCGACGCATTTCCCAACCAGCCCTTCCACGGCCGGGTCAGCCTGATCCGCAACGCCCCGCAGACGCAACAGAACGTCGTGATCTACCAGACGATCATCGACGTCAACAACCCCGATCTCAAGCTGCGCCCCGGCATGACCGCCAACGTTTCCATCGTTGTCGCGGAACGCCTCAACGGCCTTCGCCTCGCCAACAGCGCCCTCCGCGCGCGCATCCCCGAACGTCTGCTGCCCAAACCCGCGCCGGCCGCTGCGACTGCCAGCCCGGGCAGCGCCTCCGCCCCGCCTGCCGCCAAGGCCTTGACCGACGAACAGCGCCGCGCCGCCGTGCGCCAGATCATGCAGGAGGTTGGCTTCACCTGGGGCAACGGCCCCATGACACAGGAGGTCAAAGAGAAAGCTCAGCAACTCGCCAAGGAACGCGGTATCGACATCGACTTTAGCCGGTTCGGCGGCGGGCACGGAAACAGCGGCGCAGGCAGCGTCACCACCCGCACCGTCTATAAACTGAATGGCACGGACCCGAAGACCGCGGCGCTCGAGGCCGTCAGCGTCAAACTGGGCATCACCGACAACGTCTATACCGAGGTGGTCGACGGCTTGAAGGAAGGCGATGTCATTGTCACCAGCGCCACGATTCCAGGCGCGTCGTCGACGGCCGCGGGTGCGCCCGCGAGCAACCCGTTCGCCGGCGGCGGCGGCCCGCCGGGAGGCCCGCGCCGCTAGCCCGGATGCCCTTCCTCTCATGGCTGCCGTCGTCAAAATCGAGGAGATCCACAAAATCTACGACTCCGGCGAGATCCCGGTGCATGCGGTGCGCGGCGTCTCGCTGGAGATCCACCGCGGCGAGTTCGTTGCGCTCATGGGGGCCAGCGGTTCCGGCAAGTCCACGCTGATGAACCTGCTCGGCTGCCTCGACCGCCCGACGCGCGGACGCTACCTGCTCGACGGGATCGACGTTTCCCAGCTCGACCGCAACGAGCTCGCCGACATCCG
>PMKA01000509.1 GCA_003157575.1 Opitutia bacterium | reverse complement strand
GTGCCTTTCGGCGGGGAGTCCACGAGGGACAAACTCGGAGATTTGATTGAACGAAATCCGATACTCTCGTCACCAGTGCCTTTCGGCGGGGAGTCCGTGAGGGACTCTACTCATGTAAGTCGATGAACCTAAATGCGTCAATCCGCAGAAAGGTCGGCACACGGTTTTTCGAGCTCCGAAGCGAAACTTCAGTCCGGTAGATCGCCATGCTTCTTTTGGCTCATCCTGATATGGACCATGCATTTGGGATAGGAGGTCGGCGGAAGCCCCTTTGTGGTGGTTGTTGAGTGCCGACCTTTCTGAATGGAGTTTCGAATCTTGGGCTCCATCGGCGCGCGTAACGGCCACTCATAGAAACCGCAGGAACTGACGCAGGAATCCGCGGACGTGGATTCATCAAGGAGGTGCAAAACGGCTCATCTTCACCAGCCTGCCGGGCCGTAACCGGGGGCGAAGGCCGGTGCCTTTCGGCGGGGAGCCCACGAAGGACGAGATTATCGATTACATAATCATATTTATAATCATATTGTCGCCAGTGCCTTTTGGCATACGGGTCAACGGGCCGAAGGGGGCACCGCCGTTTCCGGCGGCAGCGGCAAACCGACCGGGCCGTGGATCGGAAACAGGCGCTTGGCCGCGCTCTCGAGACCGGCATCGCTTAGGCGGACGCGCAGAGCGGCGAGAAGGCGGGCGATGTCGTCCAGCCGCGGACTNNAGATCCGGATGCGCGCCTTTCCAGCGCCCGAGAAACGCGAGCAGATGTGGGTAGGCCCGGTCATGACCCACGTAGGGGAGCGTGCCCTGCTTCCATCGTTCGAAAAGAAAAGCGAAGAACGGGTGTTCGCGGCCCCGCAGTTCAACGGGATGACCGTTCACGGACAGGACGCCCCGCGCATCGTCGAAAGCGAGCTCGATCGGACCCGCCAACTGCGATAACCGGTCGGCATAGGCGCGGGCGAGCACGCTGTAGCGACTCCGATAAAGCTGGGACTCTGAGGCGAACAGCCGACGCAGCCGCACAAAAGGAACGTCGACCAGATCCAGTTCCGCGGTCGCGGATGACACCGTACGTTCAACGTCTGCGTTGGCATCGAAGAAACGATGTTTGATCGGCGGCTGTTGAGGAAAGTAGAGTGGAGGCCGAAGTGTGGGGTTTTCGAACGGCGCGTTGACGAGCGCATGCACCAGCCGGTCCTGCGGGCGACCCAGGAAGCTGAGCGCGCCCGCCAACAGCGAGACGAGCGGCTTGCGACCGCCGGAGACGCTGGCGATCAGCCGCGTGCCGTCGACCTCGGTCAGGGTGCGAACGACATCGAGCAGAAGGTCCGCGGCTTGCTCGTAGTGAGCGGCCGTCTGCAGATCGGCGAGTTCCTGAGAGCGGTCGGAGGCGTCGGGCGCGGTGAAGACGCGCAGATCCTCGCCGGTGTCGCCGAAGACGAGCCGGCCGGCGAGATCGTGTCCATCCGCCGCGAGGGCGGCGCGCAAAGTGTCCCAGACGCAGGGCCGGCCGGAAGCGGGAGGAGCAAAGAGCTCGCGGCGGATGGCATCCCGGCCGGCGACGGTCGTGACGGCAATGATCCGGTCGGGGATGACCGGCGGCGACTCATGCGCCAGCGCCCAGATCGTGGAGGTCAAAATGGCCGGCCGCATGCCGCTGACGACGAGAAGATGCGTGCGAATTCCGGACTCCGCAGAAATGGCCGGCTCTGGTTTCACCCGCGCCGGAATTCTTCGGTGAACAGAATGCTTGGGATGTTCAGGCATGGAACTGAGGCCTTATGGAGCTAACAAGGGTCTCAGGCGATTTGGCGGCAGCAGTCTGCCTCGCCCTCCAGTGACCTATTCGGCGTGCTCCACAGGCGAGTAAAATACGAGGTCGTACGTATGGGCTTGTTTGGCGCCGCCAGTCTGAACGTATTGGATGGTAACGCGATTATCGAGCGTCGCAATCGCTCCGGCGATGCTCGCCGGTTTCTGCCCCCCTGTTATGTCCACGCAGAGCGTATGCAGACCTCGACCGTCGGAGTCTTCACGCGCAAGCAGGTCGCGCAACGTTTCGTCGAGTGACACTACATCTTCGAAATCGGCCGCAGCGGGCCACTGTATGATCTCGACCTTCGGAAGGTACGGTNNGAACCAATTAGGTAGAGTCGGCGAAGCTTGCTTTCGTGAGGCGCAACCGCCCGCAGCAGCATCTCCCATTTCCAGGATGTTCGCCTGTTGGTGCGTTTCAATTCTTCTTCAGACTTGGTCTTTAGCGCATCGGCATCCGAGAGCAGATTTCCGGGTTGGCGTGATAGCTGAACACCAAGAACAGTGACAGGGCCGGAAGCCAACGGCTCGGTGAGCTCTTTTTGAATTGAAAGAAACCAAACAAGTCCCTCTTTCGGTGCGGCATCGCTGCGAAAATACGCCCGTTGATGGAGTTGGCGGAACGCATGGCGGTAGACCCAAACCACGAACGACGATAACAGAAACGCCGCTCCTAGGATGATAATGAGCCACACGGCATCAGGTGAAGCTGGCTTCTTTGCCAGCAAGGACCCTATCCACTCCTCCACCGTCTTGGCAGTCCAGTGACCTGTAACAAAAGCGAGAAGAATAAAGAACAAGCCAGGGAAGACGTCGAGGTGGTCGAAAAACGCATCTCTACACTGGCGCGGCAACCGTTTTAGGTCGCGAAGGGCACGGCCGAAACTGATTCGTGCAGAATGATTGGTGTGCATGGTCAACGGGGATTGTGGTTGAAGATTTCGACGACGCCGGTGACCGGCGATTCGTAGGTGAGGATGCGGGCGTGACCGTGAAGGGCGTGGGCGATCTTCAGGTAGAGCCAGATCGGAGCGCCGCCGGTGAGGGTCACGTCCGCGCCGTCCGGGACGGCGGCGAGCGCGGCCTTAACGTAGTCATCGAGGTGTACGAGCTTGGCCGTGTCGGTCGGGTTCTTTTTATACAGGGTTTCGAGGTTGAGTGTCATGGGATGCATTTCGACCTGAGAAGACGGCGACCGACGGCGGACGACGAACGGCGTGATATCCGCGGTGGTCCGAGGCGACCGGAGCGCTTAATCAATCCAGTTGATGAAATAGGAGCGATGTAGGCCATCGTGTTCGCGATTGCCGGACGTTTCGACAGCCGTCCAGTCACCGCCGGGGAGGAAGCCGTCTGCGTGTACGAAAGCCATCGCGAGGGGGAACAGGTCCTCATGGCCGGAAAGGCCGGTGAATCGTCCGTTCGCTGATTGGCCTACGATCTTGACGGCGAGCGACTCTGGATCGACTGCAAGATACCAGTGCTCCGATGGCCCGGCTTGCTCGTGCTTTCGCTCCGCCTCCGATCGGCTTACTTTGAGGAACTGACGGCGATCCGGGTGGATCTGCCAGCGGGTCGAGAAGTCGGGATCGAACAATTCAACGAGTGCGGGCAAAAGCATAGAAACAAGCCTTCGCGTGGGGTCGCTCGGGGCGGTAGTGAGAATGGCATGCGCCACAGACCCGTAATACCAGGCTTGATGGTGCATCCCCTGCTTGAAGCGCGACCAGAGAGCGTCGCCAACGATCTTTCGATCTGTTAACATGCACTGGACGTTGTGGAGCTTGTCCGCCGCAGCGACAGCCCGGGCATCGTCGTCGCACTCCGTGAGCTGGCGGATCGAGTGCTCCTTCCTCGTGATCCACGGCAGCGACTTATCCGGCTCGGAGCATACGGCCACGATTCGCGCTACCCGCTCACCGAATGCTTTGCGCAACGTATCCAGGGGCACCTTGGCGTCCTCGGTGACGTCGTGCAGCAAACCTGCGACCACAACATCTTCATCGCATCCGGCGTCGTGGAGAATCCAAGCCACGGCCACTGGATGAGTGATGTAGGGAATGTCGGTCCCCTTCCGGAGCTGGCCCTGATGGGCCTTGGCGGCGAATTCGAGTGCCTGTTCAAATGTTGCAGTCATGGGGGGCTATCATCGAACTACGTGGGCAGCAGGCGGAAGATTGTGTAGAAGCTTCCCGGCACGACGGCACAGGAGGTGTCGAGGAAAATGAGGAGGTTGGGCACGGGGGAGGGGAAGGACTGAATTGGGTGCCCGAATTGCGGGTCAAATCGCAACCCAGTCCTTGGGCTTGGACAAAGCGGGCATCGGTTTGGCGATCATCGACGCCTTGGCGGACGCCAAGTGGGCGGTGGTTGCAGCAAAGACAATTAGCCTAAGCTCGGCACCTAAACGGACTACTTTGAAATGGGTTGGAGAGGGGTTTCGAGGATTGTTTGCGGAACCGTAGTTGATGTGGTCGGATGGGGTGTCGCTGGCGGCTTTGCGGAGCAGCTCCCACGTGTTTCCGACGTTGGCTGGTGCAAGATTGATGGCCCATTGGCAGCCGAGATCTGCAATCTGGCGTCGCAGGCTGGCGGGATCGGCGGGCGCGGTGGGGACGTCGGGCCAAACGGAGCCGGCGGCTCGATTGGCGCGGTAGCCAAGGGAGCCTAGGAGGCGCCAGAGCTGGACGGTGCGCTGAGCGTGGGTCCAGTCGATCTCGGCGCAGTTGGGCAGGCGTTGGAGGACGAGGGTGGCTTTGGTGTTTGCTGGGAGGGCGGCACGCGGACCCTGTTTGCCGTCTGGTTTGTGCGGCAGAATCATGGCGCGGGCATTGGACGGCGTCGGCAGGTTTTTAAGGGTAATCCCAACCCGGCTGCCCGAGCCTTCATTGCCGGCAGCGTTGCCCCAAACTCGGTTTGCGTCGCTTGCTTGGAAAAGAACGCGGTGCCAAAGGCGCAGGTGACCGCGAATGGCGGGTACGCGAAGTTCTGACTCGGTCGCCTCCCTGCCCTTCCAGGTGCCGGAAAAGCACGCGGTGAGAAAAACAAACGGGTATTCAACGGTGGGTAGTCTCATGGCGTGGGTAGGAGCTCTCTGGGGAACCATGGTTTGTCCTTGAGGCGCTTGCGGGCGCCTTTACCGGCAGGGCTGGCGAGGTGGGTTTTGAGTTTGGCCAACCACGCGGAGTTATGCGGGAGCTGAAGGGTCTTGAGGTCGGCTTGAAATGCCTGCACGGCACCGGCGTTGTTCATTCGGTCGAGCACGCTCGCGAAAGATTTTTCGGTGAAGTCGCTGGTAAGTGGTTCGCCGCTGGCTGCTGTGTTCGCTGGGCGGGGTGCCCCGGACGGGAGGCGGAATCGACCGTAGCCAGCGGCGGTCTTGGCTCCGACGCCGGTTTGGATCAGCGCTTCGATGAGCCAATCTCCGGCAACCTGGAGGAGTTTGGCGGGGTCTTCGGCGCCGGAGCGAACGATAATGGGAAAGCGCCAGCAGGTCGCTGGCATGCCGGGTTCGAGACAGAGGAAGACGTTTGGGGTGAGGTTATGCTTGTCGGAGCCGTCGGCCTCGTGATGCGGGTTGACGATGTCGAGGCCGAGGGTGGGCGGGGTTTCTGGGAAGCCTCCGAGGAAGATAATCTCTCCAGTAGCGGTGGAGCCGTCCTCGGAGTCGTCACCAAGAACTTGGCGGGCGAGCGCGGTGTCGGGGGTGTGGTAGTCAGTTCGCGTTTTCGGAATAGTTGGTGGGTCGTTGAAAAGGCCGTCGCCAGCGGCTGACCAAGCGGCCCACGTGCTGACGACACCTTTGACGGCGGAGCCGGGGATGAGGGGCAAGCCGGTGGTGCGCTCGAAAGCGAGGCCGACATTTTTGAGGGCGTGCGCGCGACCGAGGTCGACGAGGAGTTTGCTGTCGGCGATGAGCCTGATCGATCGATGATGGGTTTCGGTCGCTTGGGCTGCGGTCCGGTCGAGCCAAGCGAGTTTGGCTTTGATGACGACTGGGAACTGCGGCCTCGCTTTATTGGTATAGCAGGAGAGGACGGCGCGGAGAGCGGTGGTCTTCGCGGGTGGAGTGTTCTGGCCTTCGGGCATATTGGCAGCGAGTTCGCTAGAGAATTTGTCCAAGCGAAGATGCCAAGCTACGCATTCGCCGAGGGCGGCTTGGGCGGCTGGAGTGGCGGCAGTGGGCATGGTGGTAGCGCGCCTCAGGTAGCGAAGCGTTTGAGGTAGGAGAGGAAAGCGAGAGCTTCGGCGGTGGCGCGCCGGAGCAGGGCCGCGTCGGCGGCGGGAGCGACGAGCTCATCTATCAGAGGGCGAGCCTCCTTCGCCTTGGTGATGGCGATGCCGGGTGTTTGCAGGTGGTCGGCGATTGCAGTCAGGATGTCGTGGGCACCTTGTTGCTTGAGGACTCCTTTGTCATTTCGCTCCAGTGACATGGCCCCGACAGCGAGCAAGCCATTGGTGAGGATTAGCATGGGATACCCCTTGACTACGTCGCCGCCTTTTTGCCCGGCGAATTTCTTGGCATGCTTCAGGGCATTAGCCGCGCGAATTTGGGAGATGTTTTGCATGGCGTGAAAGCAGTGGTTAGAGGGCGATGCGCAGGGTGTCGCACTGGCCGTGGCCGGTGGTTTCGTCGCCGCCGATTTGGAGGAGTCGGCCAGAATCGGGCAGGAGTTCGGCGAGCTTGGCATTGGCGTCGTGGGGACTGCCTTTGCAGGCGCTGGGGAGGACGGAGAGGATGGAGTAGAAAAGCGTCTCGCAGGGGACGTTTTCTTGGTTGAACAGCGCCCCGACGACTACAGTGCGGGTGGCGGGGTCGATTGCGACGCGTGTGACGACTTCGGTGCACGTGGTGACGAAGTGCTGGAAGTTTTCGTCGTGGACGACGGCGAGGCGTTTTGAGAGGAGGTCGCGCCAGAGAGGGTCTTGGCAGATGGGGAAGAGTTCCTTGGCAAGCGTTTCGACTGAGCCGGCGTCGGGGGTAAGGGCATATTCTTCGAGCACGACGTAGTCGCCGGCCTTGAGTTCAGTGCCGGCGAGGATGTGGTCGGGCGCGAGTATAGGCACAGGAAGTTTGCGGCCGGTATCACGGTTGAAGCGATGGAGGGCCGAGGGGCACGTGAGCCAAGCGAAGCCGCCGGCAACCGAACGCACGGGGAAGACGAGGAGTTTGCCCTCTTGAACCTGTATGCAGCCGGCGTGGCCCGATGTTTTGTCAGTTGTTTCGGTGGCTTTTTCTTCGGCGGTGCCGAAAAGCAGCTTGGCTTCTTCGGGCAGGCTCGCGGATCGGGCTTGGCCCCATTTCTCGCGGGCGGCTTGAAGTAGGACGCCTTTCAGGCCGGTGCCGGGAATGACGGGATGATTGGTGATGCGTTCGCGGATGATGGGCAGATCAACTGCGCCGACGGTGGCGCCGGAGCCGACGTGTAGCGGGGTGCGCGTGTAGAGAGTGACGAGGTGTTTTTGCATGGATGAGAAAGGATGCTTCAGGACTGGGAATTAGGAAATTGGAGAAAAATAGGCGGAGGTCAGTGTTCGCCGCGGAATCGCCATGTGCCGCACACGCCGAGGCCGAAGCCTTTTTCCCCGAGCAGTGTCGAGCGGCGGTTCTTAATCTCGGTGAAATCCTTCATCGGATCACCGGTCACAGCGCCGTGCCAGTTGAGGGCGGCAGCCAAGTTGTCAGCGTCAACGGGCGAATCGGCTTCGAAATAGTAAACGGCACCGGCCGGCACGGCAAGGTGGGTGGATTTCGCGCCGGGGCTGCCTTCATCGCCCAGATCCTCATCGCCCAACGCCCAGCCTGTGACGACCACGGGCTTGGGGATCAGCGCTGCGACGAGGCGGGCGGAGATCGTTGGCTGGAGTTGAACACGGGCGCGCCACTCTTCGCGTGTTTCACGCTGGCCACGAGGGGAGGCCTCTGAGCGGAGCTGCACGGCTCCGTCGCTCTGGCAAACCCAGCTGGGCAGCCATCCACCGGTATGCGTTGCTCCGTCGGTGGTGATGGCTGGAAAGACGGCTGGCGAGAGCAGCACCCATTTCACTCGCACTTTCCCGTCCGCAGCGGTGGAAAACGTCCGTTTGCCTTGCGGGAGGGAGAGGGGGGAGGTGCGGGTGAGCAGCGCTGCCGTGCAGGCCCGCTGCTGACCGCCCACAATGATGTGCTGTCCATCACCGAGAAGAGTAGGAATGAGGTCCGTGCGGGAATCGCCTTTCTTTTCGCTGGTTGCGGCGAAGAGTCCCAAATGCCAGCCTTCGCGAAGCCGCAGATAATGGGCTGAGTAGATCTTCCCCTCGGCCTCCCCTTGGCCGGTGGTCTGGGTGTCGGGATCGATCGCGATGCCGATGTTGACCTCGGAGTTGGAGAAGTCGCGGTCGTCCAGGGCATCCTTCTCGTCGAGTTTCTCGTCGCTGCCCTCCAGATAACGCTCGAAGGCCTTCTGGGAGAGCCAGACCTTTGCGATCGAGTCTTTCGAGAGTCGGGCATCATCGGCATGCGCGACGGCGCAGCTCAGCGGGACGGGCAGCGAACTGGATGAGTTCCAATCCCCGAGACAGGGGAGCAGGGACGGCTTGAGGGTGTCGGTCTGCAGGTCGAGCGGGCGGGGAAAAAACCACCAGGATACGCCTGTCTCCTTCTTCACCGGGAACGGACCGGCGGTGACAAGAGAGCCGAAAAGGCGGATGTCTTCCCGGCCCCGCTTACCATCGCGTCTGATCTGGTCATGCTTGTGGCATTCGAGCCCTGATCGGCGCAACGCGGCGTGGAGTGCCGCATCGGTGACGTTGGGCAGCGGCCATGCCTCACCGTGACCAGCGGACGAGCCTCCCATCGGCCGGCCGTCGCGGAAAAAGAGAACATCGGTGGGCTGAAGAAGAAGGGTGTTCATGCGGATTGCCTTTCGGCCGAAGCGTTCTTGTTGTCCGCCGCCGTGCGTGCGGCAAAGGCGACGGCAGTGAGCAGGCCGGTGACACGGCGAAGTTTGGCCTGCGGGGTGNNAGGTTGTTGGGTTTTCCCTCGCTGAGTTTGTTGAGATGATCCTTCAGGAGTACGATAAGCTCGCCACCGGCTTTCGCACCGGCGCCATTGACCTCCCACCCCTGACCGTGCTGGCGGGAGAGCGCGTGGGCGAATTCGCGGCTGATCAACTCATCCACAAGCTCGACGAATCCGGGCGCATCGACAAAAGTCTTGGCTTCCTCAACGAGCGGCGAGGCATTGGTTCGATAGGCTTCGAGCAGTTCGATTACGCGGTGGGGGAACTTCGCACTGAGCAGATCGGCCTCCATTGCCTTGAGAACAGCTTCGAAAAGCGGCAGCCCGCGGTCATCCCAACCGCAACCCCACTCGGTGATTTCTCCTGAACGCTTGAAGAGCGTGACCGCAACGGCGCTGCGGTTCATCCCGCCTTGGTCGATACTGCGTTTAGCGCGTTTCTCGGCGGCCTTGGCGGCCTTCACGACATCTTGGAGAGGAAAAGCGAAATGGGCGATGGCGATCCCGGTCGACGCATCGATGTTCATCGATCCGCTGGGCTTGAGATATTCTGCCGGAATTTTTCCTTTGAGCACTTCACGGAATTTCTCGCGCAGTTCGCGCGCACAATCCAGAGCCGTGTCCGCGGGAAGAAGTGCCAGCACGTCGTCGCCGCCGGCGTAGATGAGACAGCCGTGGTGTTTCTGAACTATGCCGCGCGCTTCTTTCACAGCGAAATAGCCCAGCGCGGAGCTGAAACATTGACGTGCCGCTTCAGAGACTCGCAGATTTTTGGCGCCGCTGAGCCATTCGCCCATCTTGTCTCCGTCCATGGCTAGAACGGCGAAGTAACGCTTGTCGTCCGGAGCCGGTTCGCCGGGAGCGTCGTCGCCATCTCCATTAGGATCGTGATTGGCCGCCTGCCAAGTGCTCGGGATTGGGAGTTGTTTGGCCACTTTGTAGCTCCATGGGGGAACACCAAGGTATTCTCGGTGCCAGAGACGCTTCACCAACGTGATGGCGCTGTAATAATCGCCCGCCTGACGTTCGCGGAAAAGTGTGGGCCAATATCCCATGGGGTCGATTTTGTGTTTGGGTTCGATGTGCGTATGCCACCACTCGCGTCCACCGCAGACCGCCTCCTCGCGCCCTGTCAGGGAATCCTTTTCGTTCAACTTCCCTGTCGTCCACCCACTGCTGGACCATGCGGCGAAGGCTCGCGTCTGGCGCACCGCGTCTAGCTGCATAGCGTTCGCAATGGAGGCTTTCTCGTAGTCGGCGGCGAAGGGAGTGATCTGCCAGCTGATCGAAAGGAAACGTTCGATCTGGTGGTCAAAACGAGCTCTGTTAGCCGGAACCAGTCCGTCATCTTGGAGCCTTTTCCAACAGGCATCTGCGATCATCTTCCACTCGTTCGTGATCGCATGATGCACGGCCTTGGCTGCGGTTGCCGCGTCGTGCTGGGGTACCAGTGCCACGAAAATATTGGGAAGACTTGGCGTGAGGCAATCGACTGGCTGGTGCTTATCCCTGGCGTCGCGCGCGATCATCAACTCGACCATTGGCTGGCTGCCTTCGGAAGCAGAGCCCAGGTGAGGGAAAATCAAAGCCGCCTTAGCTTCAGCACGGCTTCGTCCACCAGCTTCGAGCCGTTTCACCAATTCGGCAATACCGGCCGCCATGAGCCACGAAAGCAGGTAGCTGCCGCTCCAAAGGTCGCGGGTGCTGCGGGCCTGGGCGATGAACTCCTGCACCGGGCCAATCTGCAGTTTCAATAATGCCAGCCCGCCTGACGGGGCAGGCAAATCAGTTGCTGAATCCGAGGACATAGGCGCCTTTCAGTAAGCGGCCAAAATGGCTGAGGTGGTGGAGGCAGATGTTTTTTAACATCTTTGGAAATCACTGCCAAGAGGATTCTTCATGATAGCGGCGATAGTTTGGTGGCGATCTGTCTCGTCCAGCGATCTGCCGGAGGTCCGCGGATATCCAGCGACCGGTGCTTGCGTGAAAGCCGACAACGGGCGTCGCAGGAGCGGTCGGGCTTCGCCTGTCCGCTCCTTACAAACGGCGTGCGCCGTTTGGCGCGGAAGGACCGTGGAAGATCCGGCTCAGACCGCGGCCGGCCGGAATTTGTTCACCGCGGCCAGCAGGGCGAAGAAGAGCACCATGCCGAGCATGCCGAGGGCGGCTTCCGTTTCCAGCATCCCGTGCGGGCCCCATCGCGTGTAGGCCCAGCCGTCGAGCTGGGTCATGTAATAGATCGGGATGTTGGAGAGGGAGGCGAAGACGTTGTATTTGGTGGCGGCCGCGCCGGTGCCCATCGCCTCGAGCACGAATGCGGAAAAACCGGCGAAGGTCAGGCCCGTTATCACCGCATACAGGCACGTCCAGAAGATGAACATCGGCTCGGTGTGCGGCGCAACGGCCATTCCGATGGCGGACGCGGCCTGCAGCACGCCGTAGAGCACGTACGCCATCTTACGGTCCATGCGATCGCAGATCCAGCCGCCGATCAGGCAGCCGACCGCGGAGAGGATTCCGCCGAGAACGCCGTTCACAACCGCGACGGTGTTTGCCGATGCGTGCCAGCCGTCGGCCACGGCAGACCACAGGTTGGAGGCGGCGCCCGAGCCGATCGGTAGAAAACACAGGAAAAGGGCGAGAAAACCCATGCGAGCCGTCGCGACGGACCAGAGATCCTTGAACAGGTTGACGAACGACCTGAGGATCCGGGCATCCTGGATCGTCGAGGCTGGTTCGGGCAGGAAGACGAGGGCCACGCAGCAAAGCAGGCACGCGCCTGCGAGGATAGCGCCCGCCATCCATTGCGCCGGGAGGTGCTGGGCCAGCCAAAGTCCGACCCCGCCGCCGATGCCTGCGCCTCCGAGGTTGCCCGCCTGGAGCCAGCCCCCTGCGCGGCCCTTCAGCTCGGCCGGCGTGTCGTAGGCCATCAGGCTCTCGGCCGCCATCCCGAGGAAGGTCACGGCGAAGTTCGAGACAAGAACGACGATTGTCAGCAACGGCAGGCTCGATTCTTTGACGGGAAAGACGGCGGTGGCCAGCATGCCGACGGCGCTCACGACACTCGCGATCAGGTACCAGCTTTTCCGGGAAAGGGTGGTGTCCACCAGCGGCGCCCAGATGAACTTCAGGGTGTGCGGCGCGAGGCTGCTCGCGACGAGCGCAGCCACCTGTGCGACGGGGATTCCGGCCTGCGCGTACAGGTAGGCGAGGGCGACCGTCACGTAGCCGCCCATCGCCCCGTACGGCAGGACGAGGAACATGAAGAGGCTGGGGTGAACGGGGCGGTGGACCTCGGCGGAATCCATGGCCCGCGACGCTGACACCCGCAGACGGGGGCTGTCACCAGAAAACCGATCGATGCAGTTGGAGACGCGACGCCCTCGTCGCGTTCCTTGGGAGCGGTACGCGACGAGGGCCTTGCGTCTCCAAAACCCTGCGGCCGAATCCAAACGGCGTCCGCCGTTTGCAATTCTAATGTGCGTTCATGATGAGACTAATTGGCAAGGATGTAGGAGCCTGCTTGCAGGCGATTCAGTGGGTTGTCACTACGCGAACGATCCCAATCGCCTGCAAGCAGGCTCCTACAGGGGACATCGGTTCGTCTCATCTTGAACGCGAATTAGAATAAGGAGCGGCCGCGCGAAACCCAACACGCTCCTACGCGACCATGCGGGCCGGCTGGCCCGTGCAGGCGAGCACTGCCCGCCACTCCGAGCCGTCCGGGTTCACCTGCTTCTTTTGCGTCCCGAGCAGATCGATCGGAACATGGACAAAATGGTCGTTGACGAAACCGATCACCATGCCGGTCCGGCCGCTCATTGCGGCGTGCACCGCGTGCCGGGCGAACAGGTCGCACTGGATCGCGTCCTCGGGGTTGGCCGGGCAGCTCCGCACCAGGTAGCTCGGATCGATGTAACGCATCACGGCGGGCACGCCCTCGGTCTTGAAATAGGCCTCGATCCGGTCCCGCAGGAACGGCCCGATGTCCTTGAGTTTCGCGTTGCCCGAGGCGTCGCGCCCGGCGCCGGCTTCCGCCATAAGGCTCTGTCCGGCGCCCTCGGCGACGACGATGACCGCGTGTGCGCGGGCGAGGACGCGGCGCTTCAGCGCGGCGAGGAAACCGTCCGGCCCGTCGAGGACGAACGGCACTTCGGGGATCAGGCAGAAGTTCACGTCCTGGCTGGCCAGCGTCGCGCCCACGGCGATGAAGCCCGCGGTGCGGCCCATCAGCTTCACCACGGAGATGCCGTTCTTCACGCAGTGCGCCTCCGTGTGCGCGCGGTCGATTACGATGCAGGCCTGTTCGAGCGCCGTCGCATAGCCGAAGGTCCGCGACACGAAGGGCACGTCGTTGTCGATCGTCTTCGGGATGCCGATGACGCTGAGCGGGTGGCCGCGCCGGCGGGCCTCCTGGAAAAGCTCCTGGCTTCCGCGCTGCGTGCCGTCGCCGCCGACCGTGAAAAGGATGTCCACGCCCAGGCGGATGAGATTGTCGACCGCGGTGGGGATGTCGACGGGCCCGCGCGACGTGTTGAGGATCGTGCCGCCGTGCTTGTGGATGTTCTCCACGATGTCGAGATTGAGGACGAGCGGCGCCTCGCCCCGCGCGGGATCGAGGCCGACGTAGCCGCCGCGGAATCCGAGGATGTTCCTGACGCCGTATCCGTGATACAACTGCAGGAACAGCGAGCGGATCACGTTGTTGAGCCCGGGGGAGAGCCCGCCGCAGGTCACGATGCCGGCGCACGTCTTTTCCGGTTCGAAGTACAGCGTCTTGCGGGGGCCCGCCTGCTCGAAAAGCATCGGCGCCTCCGGGGGAAGGCCGTCCTGCCACCGGATGTCCACGGGCACACGCACGCCGTCGGAAACACAGTGGGGTACGGGCGAGGCGATCAGGCGCTCGCCGAGAGTGGTGATCGGGACGATCGGCATGGGAGGAACTGAATGCACGTTTCGAGCGGCGAGATCAAGGCGGGAGGAGCCTGGCGGACTTCGTCCTCCATGCTCTCA
>PMKA01000040.1 GCA_003157575.1 Opitutia bacterium | reverse complement strand
CCAGGCGACCATCCTGACGATCGGCTCTGCGAGCGTCAGTTCGCCTCAATTCAGTGAATTCGCGGCAGGCAGCCTTTCGAACCTTGTGGTGACGCAGACAGGATTCTCGCTCGGAAACCTGACCTTGGGCCCTGCTTCCGGTACGACGCTGAACCTGGGAGGCTTCCTCAGGATTACGGGCGCACAGATAAGCGCGACGAACTTCAGCGTGGAAGTCACCCCGAGCGGTACAACGGTGACGGGAGGGATCGGATTGAGCGCGCAGAGCGTCGTCCTCTTCCCTTCGGCAACCGTCGTTACCTCGACGATCACGGGCTTCTCGATCAGCTATGATTTCACGCAGGCTGGGGCGCTGGTCATTAGGGCAGGCACCTTCTCGCTGCAAATCGGCACGGCGCTCCTGGTCTCGGCCACGAATATTTCGATCACGCCTGCGCAATCGACGATCCTGAGCATCGGGTCCGCGACGGTGACTTCGCCGGATATCGGAGGTATTTCGGGATCGTTGACGAACTTTGTGGTCACGCAGACAGGGTTCAGCATTTCCTCACTCTACCTGACGCCGTTGGCTGGGAAGACAATCTCGCTTGGCGGAGTTCTTTCGTTCTCCGGCATCACCTTCGGTGTAACGAATTTCGTCCTGAACAACGGAAATGTCTCCGGGAACATCGCCATCGGCGCACAATCGGTGAGCCTGTTCCCCGGGAGCACGCTATTCACGGCAAGCGCCACCAACGTATTGGGGACCTATCCACTCAGCGGCTCCACCATCGGGGATCTGTCGTTCACCCTTGGGACGCTGAGCGTGAAGTTTGGCAGCTTTCTCAGCGTGAGCGGCACGAACATCGCGCTGACGCCGATGGCTGCGACCATCCTCTCGGTCCAGTCGGTGTCGGCCTCGGTGAGCTTGGGCAGTGTGACCATCGGCGGAACAGCAGGCAAATTCGCCATCTTGCACGATGGAACGCTCGTCACGTTGCCTGGTTTCGGGGTCAGCCTGGATGTCACGACGTCACAGTCTTCCTTGGGCGTCCCGTCCTGGCTGCCTATCCAGATCAGCCAGCTCGCGCTCAAATGGGCCAATTTCAGCGCGAATCCTGCGGACTTTACCATCATCCTGTCGGCCAGCGTTACGAGCCTCAATGGGCTCCCGCTCGACGTAAGTGGCTCGATCACCGATCTCGAAGTCGACGTCGGCGCGCTCCTGGCGGGCCAGATGCCCATCATCGGCATCGGCGCCGCCTCGATCACGATCAGCGGCGACATGTTTGGTGCCGAGGCGTCAGGCACTCTCGCCCTAGGTCTGATCAAGGTTGACGCTTCCGGGAATCAGATAGCCGCCAACGACACGACGACGGTTGTAGCACGGCGGATCCTCTACGGCGGAATCCGCGCCTCTCTCGATTTTGCAGGCCTTGCGGGCTTCTCGATCTCCATCGGCATCTCGGAACTCGGGCCGCTCAGCATCTACGTTTCCGCCGATGTGCCGATCCTTCTTGATCCGGACACCGGATTGGCGATTACGAATTTCAGCGCCGGCATTCTGTTCGACACTACGCTTCCATCGATCACGGACCCCCTGCAACTGCGGGGCGCTGCGTTTCAACCGCAGGACAAACTGACGGACGCGCAATGGCTCGCCCAGCTTCAGACCGCAGTCCTAAATCAAGCAAAAGCGACGGCCGGTGGTGGTGGGACTTGGGCCGCCTTCTCTCAGCCGATGGAGATCCTCGGCGGCGCAACGCTCTTCGACGAATATGCGTCGGTCCACTCATTCCGAGCCGACGTAAATCTGGCCATTTCCACGGACGGCAAGATTGCGTTGCGGGGCGCGTTCGTCTTTGGCGATTCGCTGAGCCTGACCGCGCAGATGTATGCTGATCTGTCGCAGGTTGAATCGGGCTCGGCGACATTCCTATTCCTCGTCGACATGCCGTCGAGCCCGGCGATCCTCACCGTCTACGGAGGCATCGTGTTCAAGTTCACCCGGGTGGACGGACAGACAGTCGATGCGACCCATCAGGCGGACGCCTTCGCAATCGATATTACGGGTGGAGTGATCTTCAATATCCCGGTTGTCGGCGCGGTCACGATCAAGGGCGAGGCCGATATGACATTCACGACAACGACATTTAACCTGGCGTTGTCGGGCGAGGTCGATCTTCCGCATATCGGGAATGCGCTTGGTGTTGCGGGCAACTTCTACTTCACGGATGCGACTTCCTCTCCGGAGTTCTGGGGCGCGCTCGTTGTCCAGACGCCGCATTTCAGCCAGCTCGAGCAGGTGGGAATCACGATCAACGGCACGGTCGTCCTGAGGATCAATTCTACCTCCGATGAGAAGACGCAGAGCTTGACGATCCCGGGAACGGGTACGCTGAGCATCGACCTGCCGGCAGGGACGTTCAGCCTTTACGTCAATGGTTCGGCGAACTTCGCGCCGGTGGGCACCCAACTGTTCTGGATCGACGGCACGCTGGCCATGGAGATCACGGCGTCGACGCTCTCGATCTATGCGAGCGGCACGTTGTACATAGGCCCGACCAGCTCGCCGTATCTCAGCTTCACTTTCACCGGGTTCTTCCAGATCAATTCGGATGGCGTGGCGGCAAAGTTCTCGATGACCCTGGACACGAGCTTCCCGTCGAGCTGGGGAATCACCCTGAACGCGGATTTCCTCCTGGAGTTCAATACAACGGGCCGCGACATCACGTTCACGGTTCCGGCAAGCGATGTTGCCGGGGCTCCCACGACGACGGTGACTGTGAGCGCGGCGCCGCCGGGTGGAACAGCCGGGCCGTACCTTTACCTGATAGCCACGGGAAGCCTGAACATCCTGAACACGTTCACAATGAACGGTAACTTCGGGATACTGGCGACATCGAACGGCCTTCAGATTGACGTCAGCGCCACGATGGACCTGACGGTGAGGTCGACGAGGATCATCTCGTTCAACGTCCTCGGAGGCCTCACTGCGAACTCCACCGGCGTGTTTGCGGCGCTCTCCATGACGACGTCGGTGGATGTGCCGTCATCGATGGGATTCAGCTTCTCGGCGAGCTTTGAGCTGGAACTGAACACGACCAATGAGGCGCACACGGTGGCCGGTATTGCCCTGGAGGCGGGCCATTACGTGCGGATCAACGCGGCAGGCACGCTGACCATTGGCGGCTTCAACCTCGTCGGGACCTATGTTCTTTATGCGGGGGACAACGGCTTCGAGGTCGAGGCGACCGCCACGATGGACATCACGGCATCCGGTACCACGATCCTGAGTTTCAATGCGACCGGCGGTTTGCTGATCAACGACCAGGGCATTGCGGGTGCCTATGTGCTTTCGCTGACGAGCGGCGGGATCCCGGATTCCGAAGGCTTCAAACTGACGGCAGACTACGAGCTCGAGATCAATACGACCAATGTTGACGTCACGTTTGGGTCCGGGACTGCGGCGGTCACGGTGGCGCACGGTACAGCGTCGGTGGTGGCCGAAGGGACGCTGTACGTTGCCGGGTTTAACATTGTGGGCAGCTTCACGCTGACTGTTGGCACCGACATCCTGAACATCGGTGCAACCGCGACTCTGGCGCTGACTGTTCTCGATACGACGATCCTCGACTTCTCTGTGAGCGGCGGCTTCCAGGTGAACGACAAGGGAATCGCCGCGTCGTTCTCGCTTACGCGGACGGTGGGCGGAGAGGTTCCTGCCACGGAAGGATTCGGTCTCGGCCAGAGCACCACCTACGAACTTCAGGTCAACACGACGAATACGCAGGTCAACCTCGGCACGGCCAATGCCCCGATCATCGTGGCAGCGGGAATCTACGCCCGGGTGACGGCGTCGGGCACCCTGACGGTTGCGAATCTGAACTTGGTTGGAATGTTCACATTCGAGGTCGGCTCGAATGGTCTGGCGGTGGGGGCGACAGCGACCCTGGCGCTCACTGTCTTGAACACTCAGATTCTAAGCTTCTCGGTCGCTGGCGGCTTCCAGGTCAACGAACACGGAATCGCCGGGATCTTCGCAATCACCCTGGCGAGCGGCATCCCGGTCGCCGAGGGGTTCAGCCTTAACGCGACGTTCCAGCTCGAGGTCAACACAACGAACACGCAGGTCAACGTCGGCACGGCTGACACTCCGATCATCGTTGAGGCGGGAATCTACGGCAAGGTGATCGCGACGGGAACGTTGACGGTGGTGGGTCTGCAGCTGACAGGGACATTTGGCATCACCGTTGCCACAACCGGCCTGAACGTCTCTGCGGCTGCGTCGTTGCCGCTCTCCGGCGGAGGAGTGACCCTCCTGAACTTCGCGGTCAACGGCGGCTTCCAAATCGACAATCGCGGTATCGCCGCCGCTTTTGACCTTAGCCTGGCTTCAGGCAGCCAAGTTCCGACTGCTGAAGGTTTCAGCCTGACGGCCACCTACCAACTCAGGATCAACACGACGAATGCCGCGGTCACGATAGGGACCACGAACCTGGCCGCCGGAATCTATGGATCTGTGGT
>PMKA01000024.1 GCA_003157575.1 Opitutia bacterium | reverse complement strand
ACGGTTGAGGCATCCTCGGCGCCGGTGTTTGTGGCCGTCAGGAGACGCCCGGTGAGGTCGGAGATGCGAAAAACTCCCGACCGGATGTTTTCCAGCTGCTGCCGCCGCTCCGGGGGAACGCATGGCGCCAGGGCCTCGGCGTTTGACGAAATGACCTGGAGCACGTTGTTGACGGTGTGAGCAACGCCGGCTGCCATCTCCGCGGCGACACGCAGTCGCTCAGACTCCACCGTGAGCAACTGGATTCGGACCGCCGCAGTCATGTCCCTCAGCAGCACCAGTGCCCCGATGGGAGATCCTGCCTCGTCGAGCAGCGGACTGGCCATGCCGGACACGGGGAGCGGAACACGCGACGTCGGCGCCACGAGATACCCTTCGATGGCCACGGTGCCACGTTCGGCCCACGCGGGACGGAGGGAGATCGGCCGCGGATCCGGAACCGGCTCCGAGACAAGATGAAGGAGGTCCTCCAGTGCGACAGCCCCGTCGCCGCGCAGCTCCCGCCCGGTGAGGACGGCGGCGGCGCGGTTCATGAATGTGACCTGCCCGTCCGTTCCGGTCGCAATGACGCCGTCATCAAGGGACGCCAGGATGGTCCACAGCCACTCCCTCTGGCGCTCGAGAGCGTTGTGTGACTTCGCCAATTCCCGGTTCAGGCCGGCCAACTCATTGTTAAGGCGCGAGAGCTCATCGAAGAGCCCCGCGTCGGTCTCTGCGCGCGCCCGTATCTCGATGGCAGCCTGCGCGAGCGCACCGGCGCTCTCCCCTTCAGCGAAGGCCTCTGTCGCCGCCAGCTTGTCCATGATCCGCGCCAGCCGGTGGGCGCCCGTGGCAGCCGCGACGATGAATCCACTGCGTACGCGGACAGCGCCAAATACGAGGGCACGCAGGCCCGCGGAATATGGCAGGTTCATTTCCCACCCAATAGCAGGCGTCGCGCGTTGTGCCGCCGCGAGGAAGCCGTCCAGTTTCAGACGGCTGTCCTGATCGATGGCATCCCGCAGGCTGCGCCCTGCTGCCACCGCGCTGCACGGCTCGCCCTCCTGAAGAAGCAGCGCCTGCACCAGCCCTGCAGGGTCGCAGAGCGCCGCAAAGCCAGTGCCGCGGGCTTCAGAAATGATCGATTCCCGGTCGCTCATGGCGTATTGTTCACAACGATCCCCTGCGCTCGGCAGCAAGCTGCCGCAGTCGCCCTTCCATCCACTCGATGACCGCGGCGACTTCCGACGCCCCATTGGGAGACTGCCGCTCCTTCACCACCTCCCGCAGGAGCGCAAACCGAGAGAGATTGTGCTCCGCCGACACCCCGTCATGGGGAAGCCTGTCCAGCGCCCACCGCAGCTCATCCTCGAGCAGAGCGCCTTCGCCGGCGGCCATGGCTGCGTCGAGCATCCGCACCGTGAACTCGATGCCGGAGGTAATGAGCCGCGATGCATCTGCCCCGTGATGCACCACCTCCTCCGTACGGGCCAGTGCACGCGACGACGTCTCCGCGATGATCCGGGAAGTATCCCTGCGGAATGCCTCCAGGGCTGTCCTGCTTACCGAGAAGGGATTCGCCATATTCGTGCCTCTCCCGCGCTGCGCCGCTCAGGAGATGAGCCGCGCAGCTGTCGTGGCTGCCTCCTCCGCGTCCGGCGCGGATGCGTCCGCACCGATCGTGCTCCAGAGGCCGGGTGCAATCAGGAAAGGGCGTCCCCCGACCATTATCTTGAGGCCGGCGGCGTCCGGCGAGCGTCGAACCTCGCCGATGAGCCTCTGCGCGGCCTCGACGTTGTAGTGAATCGTCACTGAGACCGCCAGCATGTCCGCCTCCCTGTCCGCGACGGCCGAAAGGATGCCCGGCGACGGCATGTTGGCGCCGAGGAAGTAGCTGTCCCACCCTTCCATTTCAAGAAGGTCGGCGACCATCCTGGCCCCTACCTCGTGGAGCTCGCCCCCGACGCAGGTCACGACTGCCCGCCTTCCATTCGGGGCAGCCGAGCGGAAGAAGTGGAACAGCAGCCCCATGGTGAACTGCGTAACGGCGGTGCAGAAATGCTCCTGTGCCACGCTCACCTCGTTGGTCTGCCACAAGCGCCCGATCTCGCGTTGAACGGGCTGGAAGACGTCCATGTAGATAGACCTCACGCTCGTCCCTGTTTCTGCGGCCGAGAGGATGAGACGACTCGCGTCGTTCCTTCGGCCGTGAAGCAAGGCTTCCAGGTAGCGCAACGCGAGGTCGGAAAGCGGGTCGCTTTCGTGGTTGATGACAGACCGTTCGCTCACTGACTGCTCCGGGAAAGCCCGTGAGATCATCGATCCGTCACGGAGGGAAAGTCAAGGGAAAAGTCGCTTGGAGCCCCACGGCTCGGCCGGGGGAAATATGCCCTCTCACTTGACTTCCTGACAAGGTGAAGTTTCAATGTACCGAGCGCGACCAAGCGCCTGCCTGGCCAAGGAGGACTCCGGTGGGGAAGACCATCCTGGTAATTGACGACGAAACGATGATCCTCGACGCCGTCAAGATCATCTTCGAGGACATGGGGATCGCCGTGCGGACGACGCCGGACCCCCTCCAGGGCACCGATGAGGCCATCGCGAACGAC
>PMKA01000390.1 GCA_003157575.1 Opitutia bacterium | reverse complement strand
CGTGTTGTTCATCACGACGTAATTTGTGATATTGTGAACCAGGGGCTGGCGCTCACGGATCTTGTCCAGAATTTCAGAACAGCGTTCGGCGGTGAACATTGGCGGCCGAATATGCCTCAAGTGGGACCGGTTTCAAGCCGGACCGGCCGGCCGGCAGAAGGACGGGGGAGAAGCAAAACTGCGCCTCTTGCGCTCTGCCAAAACTCCCAGCTCGAGCCGAGCGCCCCCCTGATCGAGCGATGGCCCGGTCGACTCGGCCCGCTTTCAATGGCGGCTTCCGGGCGCCCGCTATCGTGGACGAAGCGCAGTTGTGCCCCGAGATTTTCACCGCCGTGCAGCATCTCTATGATGAGGACAAGCGCCGCTGGCGTTTCATCCTCTGCGACAGTTCGGCGCGAAAGCTGCGAGGGATTGGCGCCGATCTTCTGCCAGGACGTTCGCTCTATCACCGCCTGCACCCGCTCGTGCAGGCAGAAATCGCGCCAGGCCTCGACGCCAGTTCGCTCCTGCCCGCGCCCGACTGGGCCGAACCCGTGAAGGCTCCGTTCCCCGCCGCAGATATTGTGGAGCGTCTCTCCTACGGCGCGCTGCCGGGCATCGCCGCGGCGCCCACCGAGGATCGCGCAGCCCTCCTGCGTTCCTACGCGCCATCTGCGTGGTTTTCTCGACGATCACAAGAAAGCCGCACCGGTCGGATACATCGTCTGCCGCTGCGCCCGTCCGATGGAGCTCGCCCCGCGAATACGCGCCATCCCATGGTGGATGCTGTAGCGTCCGGGCCGATCCGGGGTCTTGGATGATATGGTCAGCCGGCAGCGCCGGTCGCAGGTCAGCTCCGGCCCTGCGCCCGTTCCCAAGCGAACAGATATTGCTGGGCCAGGCCGGCGCAGGCGCCAAAATGCATCCGGCCAAAATGCGCGATCTGCTGGGGGGTCCAGCCCTCCAGCGCATAACGCAGCTCCATCGTCTTCGTTATCCACACGTCGACCGGGAAGGCCTCGAACCGGCCGGCGCCGAAGAGCAGCACGCAATCCGCAACCTTCTCCCCCACGCCGGGCAATTCGCGCAGCCGTTCCTTGGCCTCGCCGTAAGGGAGGCCATCCAGCTTTGCCAGCCAGTCTCCGTTTGCGGCCAGGATGAGCGCGGTCTGGTAGACGTAACGCGCCCGAAAGCCGAGAAGGCAGGAACGGAGAGACTCTTCGCTGACCGACGCGAGTTCGGCCCACGTCGGCAGACAGTGGATTCCCGGGGCAATCTCCCTGCCGTGGTGTTGCGCAAGCAGCTCCACCATCTGCTTGATCTGGACAATCTGTTTTGTGGAGCTGCAGAGAAAACAGAGCAGGGTCTCCTCCAGCGGCTGGCGCAACAGGCGCAGCCCGGGAAAGGCCTTCAGGCATTGGGCGAGATGGGGGTCGCTGCGCCACGGAAGATCGTCCACCAAGCGGTCGAAACGGAGCGACGCCCCGAAATAGGCAGGCAACGCGTCCGCCACGGTCGCCGCGAGGCCGTCGGGGGCGGACCAGAGCAATCCGTCGGAGCCGGAAGGTTTGATCCGTGCAACACAACCCGCCCAGACGCCCTGCCAGACTCCCTCCGGCAGGCGGTTCCAGCGAAAAGTTTGGCCTCCGTCGAGGATCTCGGCGAGGACGGGGGGCGACACCGGTTCCTGAAGTGCGAGGGGTTGCCAGTCGGACCAGACGGTTGGGGCGGGCGGCATCGAGGTGGCCGTAGAATCCATGATTCGGTTGAAACTGCAAAAACAAAACGATCCGCGCCTGACGGCCGGTTTTTGCAGCCGACGGAAGCACCGCCGGCTTGCCAGCGGCGGGTTCATGGGTCCACATTGAGCGGCATGGGAAGCGCGACCTATACACGGGGCGAAGAGATCGCAAACAGTCTGACCCATGGACTGGGCCTGCTGTTGAGCGTTGCCGGGCTGGCCGTGCTGGTGACGTTTGCCGCGCTGCACTCCGACGCCTGGGCGGTGACGGCGGGCGCCATCTTCGGCGCGTCGCTGGTGATGTTGTACGCGTCCTCGACGCTTTATCATTCGCTCCGGGCCGAGCGGCCGAAGCAGGTGGTGCGCGTGATCGATCACGCGGCGATCTTTCTGCTCATCGCAGGCACCTACACGCCGTTCATGCTCGTGAACCTCCGGGGACCGTGGGGCTGGAGCCTGTTCGGCGTGGTTTGGGGACTGGCCGTCGTGGGCATCACGCTGAAACTTTTCTTCACCGGGCGTTTTCGCGTCCTGTCCACGCTGATCTACCTGTTTATGGGATGGCTCGTGATGGTGGCGATCAAGCCGCTTGCGGAGGCGCTGCCCCGGGCAAGCCTGATCATGCTGCTCACGGGTGGGCTCGCCTATTCCCTGGGCACGGTGTTCTACCTGTGGAAACGCCTGCCATATCACCACGCCGTGTGGCATCTGTTCGTCCTCGCCGGCAGCGTTTGCCATTTCTTTGCCGTGCTGGGCAGCATCGCGTAGGAGCGCGTCGGACTTGCGTCCTCCGCGCTCCTGGCAGACGGCGGACGCCGTTTGGGCGGAATGACCTCAAGTCTGGACCTATTGACGAGGATCGCCGCATGATGGACTCCTTGTCTTCCCGGCTGCCTGACGGTCACTCGGGAAACATGGCGACAAGTTTTACCTCGATCACGTGGGCGGGGTTGTGGAGGCGGGAGACCTGCACCCAGGTTCCGGCGGGGAGATCCTTGCCGTGGAATTCGCGCCGGATGGCGAGGTTGGCGGATTAACCCCTTGACCCGCGCGGCGGCTTTCCTCTCTACTTGCGCCCTTGGCTACGCAGCCGGCGTGTCCAACAACGCGCCGGCCGGGTCCCCGGAGAGGTGACAGAGTGGTCGAATGTGCATGATTGGAAATCATGTGTACTCGCAAGGGTACCGAGGGTTCGAATCCCTCCCTCTCCGCCATTTTGCCGCAAGCGGCAAAATGCGATTCCGCGCGAGGCGCTGGTGTCAAAAAAGCTCGTTGAAAAACAACCGGTGCCGCGCCGGCGGAGGAGCGATGGTCGCGATGTACGAGAAACGAATCCTCACACTCAGACCAACGCGGCCGGACGCGGGGCAATCTGCAGAGCATCGACGGCAACGAGTCGGTAAAGGGAGCCCAACATGACCCCGGCCGACTGTCCCTGACGCCTAGAATTTTAACGCCGCGGCGATTGAGACGAGGCTGTGGCCGAATTGGCGGTATTTCTCCGTTTGCCCGACCGCGAGAACATCGGCGTCGTTTCGGCCGATATCGGCGGTATAGCTCAAGGTGGCGCTGATAGTTGAGTTTAGCGCATAGGTCACCCGCGCCGCGCGAGTCAATCCCTGCAACCGGTGAGGAGATAGCCCTCGCCATGCACTTTCTTGATCCAACGGGGATTCTCGCCGTTGTCGCCGATTTTTTTCCGCAGGCGCCAGATGTGGGTGTCGACCGTGCGCGTATTCGGAAAATAGGTGTAGCCCCAGACGGCGTCGAGGATGAGATCGCGCGAGACTGGCGAGTCCATGTGGGACGCGAGCATTTCCAGCAAAGCGAACTCCGTCTGGGTCAAGGGCAAAGGACCGCCGCCTCGCTGGGCCGTCTTGTGCTCCAAGTCAACCGTCACCTGGTCGAAACGGAGCACGCATTGCCGCTGGGTCTGCTTTGCCTGTCGGCGGAGCAGGGCATGCACCCGTGCCAGAAGCTCCCGCCCGTCGAACGGCTTGCCGAGGTAATCGTCGGCGCCCGCCATCAGGCCACTGACGCGCTGCGGAACCTCCTGGCGCGTCGTCAGCATCAGAATCGGAGTGACGCTGCCGTGTGCCCGCAATTCCGAAGCGACTTCGATGCCTCCCATGACCGGCATGATCACGTCGAGGATGACCAGCGCCGGTTTCTCTTTTTGGGCGAGCTCCAGTCCCTCCTTGCCGTCGGCCGCTTCGAGCACGCGATAACCAGCCGTCTCAAGACAAAGCCGAATGCTCGCGCGCATGACCGCGTCGTCGTCGACGACCAGAACACGGGCGGTTCCAGCGGTTGGTTGGGATAACTCAGTCATACTTCAGATCTTCCAAGACCATTTAGCCGTAATAATCCGGGGAAGCGAATTGATTTGTGACAAACCGGTGACACAACTCGGGAGCGGTCGCGGCGATTCTGGGATCATGCGAAACAGCCTTGCTTCGGCCGGAACTGAGAATTCGGCAGGCGCCGACAGCGTCACCGGGGGGCTCGCCGGAAAATATCTGACGGTTCTCCTCGGTACCGAGGCCTTCGGGATCTCGGTGCTCAAAGTTCGGGAGATCATCCGGCTTCAGAAGATCACTCCTGTTCCCCGGATGCCCGCGTTTGTCAAAGGAGTCATCAATTTGCGCGGGCGGGTCATCCCGGTTGTCGATCTGCGCGTCAAGTTCGGGCTCAAGGCGGAAACGGGCGAACGCACGTGTATTGTCGTGGTGCAAATCAGCCTCCCTGAGGGTCAGGCCCTGCAGATGGGGCTCATCGTCGATGGCGTCGAGGAAGTGGTCAACGTGCCGGCTGCTGAGATCGAGCCAACGCCGACCTTTGGCGTCGCCGTCGAAACCGCATACCTGCTCGGGATGGCCAAGGTGAAGGGCTGCGTGAAGGCGCTCCTCGACATCGACCGGGTCATCGCCCCGGACGCCTTGCAGACCCTAACCCCAGACCTTTCCGCGAACTCTTGAATCGGGTCCCTCATGCGACATGCAGCCACCGCTTCTTCGCCTGTGACAGAATGGTGACGCAAGCCGGAGACGGCCCCGTCGATCACACGGAACCTGAAGAAACACCGCAGACCAACCATATCCGCGCCGCCCACGCTCCGGGCAGCCAGCAAAACGCAAAACCAGCACCGCAATCATCCTCAATTCGATTTTGCCCAATCGCCAATCCAACAACAATGAACCAACATACGATTTTCTATCCCAATTTGAGCGCGACGTTTGTCTCCTTTCGGAGAACGATCGTCGTCCTCGGCCTTGTGATCGCAGGCCTCCATACCGGATCTGCGGCCGTAACCTGGCAGAACATCCAGTTCGGCGGCTTCGCCAGCCAGGGCTTCATCGCCAACACGGGCAACAACGACTACCTCGGCAATACCAGCGAAGGCACGTTCGACTTCCGTGAATACGCTGTTAACGGCTCCTATTCCATCGGCAAGTTCCGCATCGGCGCGCAGGTCTTCGGCCAGAAGCTGGGTGATTATGGCGACGACAAGATCAAGCTCGATTGGGCCATCGTCGACTATCAGGCCACGCAATGGTTCGGCATCCGTGCCGGCCGCGTGAAAATGCCTCGCGGTCTCTATAACGAGGCCCTCGATCTCGATTCGGTCCGTCCCTTCGTCCTTCTTCCGCAGAGCGTCTACGACGCCCGCTTACGTGACTTCAATGCCGCCTTTAACGGCGCCATGATCTACGGAAACGTCGGTCTGAAAAGCTTTGGCAGCCTCGACTATCGTGCCTTCTACGGCAAGATCCCGATCTCCCTCTCGTCCGGCGCGGCCGATTTCTACAACACCGGTCTCAGCGCCACGACGTTGAGCATGGGCATGGACGACGTTGCCGGCGGCACCCT
>PMKA01000383.1 GCA_003157575.1 Opitutia bacterium | reverse complement strand
CGGCGAGACCGGCCGCACCACCGGTCCCGGCCGCCGTGAAATCGGCCACGGAGCGCTCGCGGAGCGTTCGCTGCTCCCCGTCATTCCGCCCGAGGACGTCTTCCCTTATTCGATCCGTGTGACCTCGGAGATCATGGCCTCAAACGGCTCGACTTCGATGGCCTCGATCTGCGGCGGCTGCCTTTCATTGATGGATGCAGGCGTGCCGATCGTCGCTCCCGTCGCCGGAATCTCCTGCGGCCTGATCACCGAGAACGACGCCTCGGGCGCAATCTCCCGGTGGGTCACGATCACTGACATTCTGGGCGAGGAAGACCATTTCGGTGACATGGACTTCAAGCTCGCCGGAACCACGGAGGGAATCACGGGCTTCCAGCTCGACCTCAAGATCAACGGCCTGCCGATCGAGATCGCCAAGAAGGCAATCCTCCAGGCGCGCGATGCACGCATCGAGATCCTCAGGAAGATGCTCGCCGCCATCCCCGAGCCCCGCAAGCAGCTCAGCACCTACGCGCCGCGCATCCAGACGATCCAGATCGATCCCGAAAAGATCGGTCTGCTCATCGGGCCCGGTGGCAAGACCATCCGGCGCATCACCGAGACCACCGGCGCGCAGATCGACATTGCCGAAGACGACTCCGGCAAGGTTTTCATCTATTCCAACAACGCCGATGCCATGGCCCGCGCCGTGGAGGAGATCGACGGCCTCTGCGGTGGCGGCTCCCAGATCGAAATGGGCAAGACCTACCAGGGCCGTGTCACCGGCATCAAGGAATTCGGCGCGTTCGTCGAGTGCATGCCCGGCAAGGAAGGCCTCGTGCACATCTCGGAACTGGCGGACTTCCGTGTCCGTCGCACCGAGGATGTCGTCAAGATGGGCGAGATGATCTGGGTCAAATGCGTTGGCATCGACGAGCGCTCGGGCAAAGTCCGGCTTTCCCGCCGCGCCGCAATGAAGGAACGCGAAGCCGCCGCGCAGCAGCCCGCCGCCCCGGCCGCCGAGGCCGCGCCGGCCGAAGCCGCGCCCGTCCAGGCTCCGCAGCAGCAATAAGCGAAGATCTGTGGTCGCCGGCCCAAAGCCGGACGCCAGACACAAGGAGCGGCTCTTCCGGGCCGCTCTTTTTTATTCTCGTCTTCGCAGTTGCGACATTCTCCTTCTCGCCTCAACTGCGGCCATCCAGGTTCATTCGCCTTGCCCGGAGCGGCGGCGGAGGCATAACCGTTGGCCGCCGTCATGAACATCCAGCCGACCAAGGAAGCCTTCCTACAACTCTGCGAGCACGGCAACGTCGTGCCGGTCTATGCCGACTTGATGGCCGATTTCGAGACTCCCGTCTCGGCCTACGCCAAGCTCAAGGGCTCCGGCCCGGCCTACCTTCTCGAATCGATCGAGGGAGGAGACACCGTTTCACGATACAGTTTCATCGGATGCCGGCCGCGCAAGGTGTTCGCCTGTTTCTCGAAGTTCACCGAGATCCGTGAACCCAGCCATCCCGTCCGGCGGATTCCCACGCCCCAGGATCCGCTCAAGCTCATCGAAGCCGAGATCTCCGGCTACCGGCCGGTGCAGATTCCGGGCATGCCCCGGTTCATGGGCGGCGCCGTCGGCTACCTCGGGTATGAATACATCCACCGGGTTGAGCCGAGCGTTCCCGAAGCCGCCAACGATGAACTGGGTATCCCCATCGTCTATTTCATGCTGTCGGACACGATCCTGATGTTCGACCGGGCGAAACAGACCCTGCGACTTTGCGTCAATGCCCATGTGTCGCCCCCCAGCGGTTCCACGCAGACGGCCCTGGCCGCCTACGATGCCGCCGTCGCTGCGTTGCACAGCCTCTACGGCCTCCTGAAACAACCGAGGGAGCTCGCGTCGTCCGCGCTCGTGGATCCTCCACGCATCGAAATCCCGGACTCCAATTTCACCCGCGAAGCGTTCGAGAAGATGGTGGAGGACTCCAAGGAATACATCCGCGCGGGGGACATCATCCAGGTCGTCCTCGCGCAGCGGTTCGTCCGCGAATTCACGAAGACTCCTCTCGATCTTTACCGGGCGCTGCGGACGGTCAATCCGTCGCCCTACATGTTCCTCCTGGACACGGGCGATTTCGCGCTGGTCGGCGCCTCGCCCGAGGTGCACGTCCGGCTGACGGACGGATATGTGGAGATCCGGCCCATCGCCGGGACACGGCGGCGCGGGGCCGGCGCAACCGAGGACGCCGCGCTCGAAAAGGAGCTGCTCGCCGACGAGAAGGAACGGGCCGAACACCTCATGCTCGTCGATCTTGCGCGCAACGACATCGGTCGCGTCTGCAGCTTCGGCAGCGTGACGGTGCCCGACTTCATGATGGTGGAACGTTATTCCCACGTCATGCACCTCGTNNTTTCCGGCCGGCACCGTCAGCGGCGCCCCGAAAATCAGGGCGATGCAGATCATCGCGGAACAGGAGAAGCTGCAGCGCGGGTTCTACGCGGGCGCGCTGGGCTATTTCAGCTACGACGGCAACGTGGATTCCTGCATCACACTGCGCACAGCTTTGGTGAAGGACGGCAAGGTCTACATCCAGGCGGGAGGCGGAATCGTCGCCGATTCAGTGCCGGCGCTTGAGTATCAGGAGAGCGTCAACAAGGCTTCCGCGCTGCTCAAGGCCGTCGCCATCGCGCAGGAGCTCTGAGCGGACACATCCGGTTTTGGTTCCGAATCGGAGGCGGAGGCTCGCCCTCCCCCGGAAAGATCGAAGGAGCCTCCGTTCCGCCCCGAACGGCGGAACTGACCGTGACGGGCCTGCCGGCGAAGGGTCCCGGCTGGCTCCCGGCGGCTCCATAATGTGCCGGGACGTCACCCTTTCCGGCGGGACTGTGCCAAATCGTCCGCGCCAGCAGAACGTCCTGCCGGCGGCCGGAGGGAGGAATCCTCCGCAAAGCGGGGAATGTATTATGCTCCAAAATGTCGGGATGCATCGTAATCAGATCTTCTAATATATCATAATACTTTAGCTACCTTGGCTTGTCTCGTGGTCCAAGTACTGAAATCAATTCACCCATGGCACCGTATCGCACATCCTCAAACGGGCCGGTCTCCGCCCTTCTCGACGATTCGGATTCAGCCCGGTACGAAATCGCGGCGCGCGAATCCGTCGCCCCCGATGCGCCGCCCTCGTTCCTCGAAAAGCCCGATCCCGCACCCGTGGAACCTGAACCGCTCGAACGGAGCGGTCTTCAGCTCTACCTGCAGGAGATCGCCAAGACCCCTCTTTTGACCATTGCCGAGGAGGTCCAGCTGGCCCGTCGGATCCGCCGCGGCGACAAGACTGCGCGCGATCACATGATCAAGGCGAATCTCCGCCTTGTCGTGAAAATCGCCCACGACTACAAGGACTTTGGGCTCCCATTTCTCGACCTGATCAGCGAGGGCAACATCGG
>PMKA01000223.1 GCA_003157575.1 Opitutia bacterium | reverse complement strand
CCACCTGGCATGTCCGTACAAGCCGCGCATCGCCATCGTTTGCTCACATCACGACCGAAAGACGCCGGCGCTCGAAAAGCAATGGCAGGATCAGGTGACTGCGCGATACCGGTCACTGCCCTGTTTCTATGTCGACTCGAAATCTGGCACAGGGGAGATCAAAGATTTGGAGAAATGGTTGAGTGGTACGGTGGGGCAGGTGGTCGAGAGCCAGGGCGTTGCCGTGCCAAGCTATTGGGAGATCGCGCAGAAAATGGTGGAATCGTGGTTCCCAAAGAAAGTAGCGGCGGGCGATGCGGCACAGCTGACCCCGAAGTACAAAGAGATGAAGGCCGACGCGTTCGGAGAAGAACTCAGAAAGGCGATCTCCGGGGAGATTGCCAGAGATGTTGATGGGCGGTGGGCCAAGCTCTCGGCGGCATGTGCGCGCGGGGAATTCGAACTGACCACCGATCGCATTCAGCGCGTACTGGGTTTCCTAACGCACGGCGGCTGGGTGTACTGGGATCCGGATCTGTTCGAGCAGCGGGTGATCATCGGTCAACAGTGGGCGTTGCAAGGAATCTACACGGTGTTGGATCGGCGGACGGAGAATTCGGTCTACGACGACCTGAAGAACTCCCGGGGGCAATTCACGCGCAAGCAGCTTGATGAGTGGGGTTGGAAGAACCGGTATTCGGCGGACGAGCAGAAGCTGTTGCTTACGTTCATGCAGTCGGTGGGCGTATGCTTCGAATTGGTGTCGGGGAGTGAGTCTCGCTGGGGCGAGCCGGTATACAGGACCTTCGAGCACCTGCCGCTGGCAAAAGAGCTGGATTTGGCAGGTCAATTCGCGCCGTGCGCAGATCGGGCGGAACGCCAGTCAATCGAATGCAGTCGTCTGCACAAGGGGCATTGGCAGGCGATGCTCAAGGAGCTTGGCGAACGGTTCGGCACCGATGCCGAGTATGCAAGCGACGGCTTCCTGGTGACGAACAAGGAGGGGCAGACGATCCTGCTCACTGTCACGATGGAGAAGACCGGATTGGGCGGGCATATCGAGGTGCACGTGGCCGGACCGAAAGCCGGAGAGCGGTTGAAGGCGATGGAGTCTTTCGTGCGGCGGTTTTTGCCGGCGGACGATGTCGCCCCAAAATCGCCGGAAGACACATCACATGGCAGCGGCGCGGGCGAGGCGACAAACATGCCGCAAGTATTCTTTTCGTATGCTTGGGGACCCGAAGACCGCCGGAAGGAATATCTGAAACCGGTGGAAAGCATCTACTCGGCGTTGAAGCACGAGCCCGTAAAGGTTCTCAGGGATAAGTACGATTCGGAAAAAGACAGACGGATCTCCGAGTACATGCAGCGTGTGAAGCATTCGGACTACATGTTGGTGGTTCATTCCGATGCCTACTGGAAATCCGGCGCGTGCGCTTATGAACTATCGGTAGGAATAGGAGAACTCTTGGATCGTAAGAAGACCCGAGCTGAGTTCTTGGTCCTCGTCGAGCATATCGGCAGTGGTTTCAGCAAACCGAAGGCGATTCAGCGCTACATTGATTACTGGAACAGCGAGGAAAGCGTCCAAAGCGAGCGGACTTACCTCATAGCGGTTGAGGATGTGCAGAAGACCAAAGTGCGGGCGATTCGTCTGCTTGAAGAGCATGTGCCCGCTCTGGCCGACATTGATGTTGTGTCCCATATCAACCGACAGTGGGAAGACGACAAAGAGGCGGAAATCATTGCCTGGGTGAAGGAGCGGATCGGGCTGGCGGTGCCGACCGAGGGAAAGCGGTAGGCGTACCCATGCAAATTGTAGGAGCGAGCTTGCTCGCGATTTTTCCGTGGAGAATCGCCTGCAAGCAGGCTCCTACGGCGATCACCTGGACGTGTTCTTGTCTACGAGCGATTGCGTGGTTCATTGAGCATATACGGATTAACTCGGACGGGGACTCAGGGTGGCTCGCGCTACTGGCCGAGTTCCTGCGGGAATCGTAGCAGGCCCCGCGATGCCGGCAGGGGATGAGGAAGCCTGAATGGCGCGGATTGACTCAGGCCGGGCAAAGAAATCGTATCAGGGTATGCGCATCTACTTCATGGGCATTTGCGGGACGGCGATGGGCAATGCCGCGCTGCTCGCGCGGGCGGCCGGGCACGAGGTGCTGGGCTCCGACCTTGGCGTCTATCCGCCGATGAGCACGGTGCTGGCCGCGGCGGGCATCGCCATCCACGTGGGCTACGATCCGGCGCGGCTCGAAAGGCTCGCGCCCGACCTCGTCGTCATTGGGAATGCGATGTCCCGCGGGCACCCGGAGGTCGAGTGGCTGCTGGACACGCGCGCACTTCTGTTCACGTCGCTGCCGGCCCTCTTGCACGAATCGGTGCTGCGCCACCGCCGGAACATCGTCGTCGCCGGCACCCACGGGAAGACGACCACCACTGCGCTGACGGCGTTTCTCCTGCGGGAAAACGGACGGGATCCGGGTTACCTGATCGGCGGCGTTCCCCAGGACCCGCCGGAAGGCAGCCGCCTTGGCGCGCCGGACGCGCCGTTCGTGATCGAGGGCGACGAGTATGACAGCGCGTTCTTCGACAAGCGGAGCAAGTTCATCCACTACGCGCCGCACATCGCGGTGTTGAACAACCTCGAGTTCGATCACGCGGACATCTTTCGCGACCTCGCGGACGTGCAGCGGACCTTCAGTCATTTCACCCGGATCGTGCCGCGCAACGGCTTCGTGGTGATGAACGGCGACGACGCCAATCTGCGCGCATTGGGGCCGCTGCCGTGGACCCGGGTTGTCCGGGTCGGGCTCGGCGGGGAAAACGACCTGCGCATCACGGGTTTCACGGAAGGCGCCGCGGGCGCAGCGTTCGGGCTCGAATGGCGGGGGGAGTCCTGGGCGGAGGTTCGCTGGACGCTGCCGGGAATCTACAACGCCCGAAATGCGGCGATGGCGGCCTGCGCCGCAGGGCTTGCACTGTTGCAGGCGCCGCAGGGCGCGAAGCCGGAGGCGGCGGTTTCTGCGGCCGGCAACGCGACGCCGTCTTCGGTCGATCCGCGCGGAATCAGGCTCGACGCCCTTGCGCGGTTCCGCGGGGTGAAGCGGCGGCAGGAGGCGAGGGTGAGCACGGCTGCGGTGACGGTGATTGAGGACTTCGGGCATCATCCCACGGCGCTGGCGGAGACCTTGACGTCGCTGCGCGCCCGGTATCCTGGGGCGCGGCTGGCGGCGGCGTTCGAGCCGCGGAGCAACACGGCGCGCACGAGGATCATGCAGGCCGGATTCGTTTCCGCGCTCGCGAAGGCCGACGAGGTTTATCTCGGCGCGGTCAACCGGGCTGAGAAGCTCGCCGAGGACGAGCGCTTCGATGCGGCGGACGCGGCGCGCCAGCTTGAAGACCGGGGCGTGCGCGCCCGGTGGTTCCACACGAACGATGCGCTCCTCGACGGCCTCGTCCACGACACGTTGCCGCCGCAGGGTCCGCCGCGCGTCGTGGTATTCTTCAGCAACGGGAGCTTTGGCGGGATCATCGACCGGTACGCGGCGGCTGTGAAGGGTTGAATCCCTGGCATCGGCTCGGACTTCGTCGGCACGCCGCCACCGGCAGGAAGGTGCGCGAATCTGCCAGGCTCCGTTGACTATTTAGTTAGCCTCCTTATTGTCTGGCCACGTACTAGTTTTTTGTCCATCGATTCCGCCCTTCATGCTTCTTCTCAAGGAAGTCCCTCAATACGAGTGCCTGCTGGAGTGTTCCAAGCGTCATCCGGAGCTGGATCCGTCCGCCATGGAAGCGTTCCTGCACCTCTTGCGGACAAGCACCGACGTTTTCGGCGCGTTCCGAGGCCTGCTCGCGAGGCATGAGATTTCCAAGGGGCGATTCGTCGTGTTGATCCTGCTCAACCGCGAGCCGGAGAAGCGTGTGAAACTCGCCGATCTCGCGGATCGCGCGGACGTGACCCGCGCCACGATGACCGGTCTGGTCGACACGTTGGAGCGCGACGGTTTTGTGAGGCGCGAGGAGGCGCCCGGGGACCGTCGGGTGGTATTTGTGCGACTCACAACCAACGGGCACACCTTTCTCGACGGTGTCCTTCCCGACTATTTCAGGCGCATCGCCGTGCTCATGTGCCGGCTCACGGAGGCCGAACGCAAGACCCTGGTGGCGCTGTTGGGGAAGATCCAACAGGCCGTGCCCGATATCCAAAGAGACGCCTCTCCCAAGGTCGCCGGGAGCTGAAGACAGGCTTCCAACGGCTTCTGCGCTGCAAATCCTCGACCCGCCACATCTATGGTCAAAAGAATGATCCTCATGCTGCTCGCGATGATCCTCCTTGTCGGAGGCGTCCTGGGCTACAAACTATTTGGGCGTTACATGATGAACAAGGCCCTTGCGGCCCAGAAGGCGCCGCCGTCCGTCGTGTCCGTCATCGAGGCCCGGGAATTGACCTGGCAGCCGGCGCTCCATGCGGTCGGAAGCTTCAGCGCCGTTCAGGGAATCGTCGTGAGCGCCCAGCTCGACGGGGCGATCACCCGGATCGCGTTCGAGTCGGGAGCCGCGGTGAAAGCCGGCGATCTCCTGGTGCAGCAGGACATTTCGACCGAGGAGGCGCTGCTTGCGAGCGCCGAGGCGGGCGAAACCCTGGCGAAGCTCAGCCTGGATCGCTCCAAGGATCTGCGCGCCCAGGGAACGAACGCCCAGGCCGAGCTCGATTCCGCGGTCGCCGCGTTCCGGCAGGCGCAGGCGAACGTGGCGTCGCTCAAGGCGACAATCGAAAAGAAGACCATCCGGGCTCCGTTTGCGGGCCGCGCGGGGATCCGCCAGGTCAACCTTGGCGAGTTTCTCCGGAGCGGCGACGCGATCGTGCAGCTCCAGGCGCTCGATCCCATCTATATCGACTTCGCGCTTCCCCAGCAGAACACCTCGCAGGTCGCCCCGGGCCAGTCCGTCCATGTGACGGTGGACGCCTATCCCGGCGAAGTTTTTCCCGGCGCGGTGAACGCGCTGAATCCAAAGATCGACGACGCCACGCGCAACTTCCAGATCCAGGCCACGCTGAACAACGCCGGCGGCCGGCTGCGCCCGGGCATGTTCGGCTCGGTTGAGGTGGAGCTGCCCGTCTCCGAAAAGGTCGTCACCGTTCCGCTTTCCTCGATCGTCTACAACCCCTATGGAAACGCCGTCTACGTGGTGGAGGACAACCGCAAGCAGGGCGGCGATCTGACCGTTCGCCAGCAGTTCGTCCAGACCGGCGCCAACCGCGGGGATCAGGTTGCCATCATTAAGGGCGTGAAGACCGGGGATGTCGTCGTCACCGCCGGCCAGCTCAAGCTGCGCAACGGCGCAAGCATCGTCATCAACAACAAGGTGACGCCGGACAATTCCGCGGCGCCCGTCCCCAGCCATCCCTGAGCCGCGATGAATTTCACGGACATCTTCATCAAACGGCCGGTCCTCGCGACGGTCATCAGCCTGCTCATCCTGCTCGTCGGATACCGCTCCATCGAGTCGCTCAACGTCCGGCAGTATCCGCGCAGCGACATTGCGGTGGTGACCGTCAACACCGTGTACGTCGGCGCGAGCGCCGACCTCATGGGCGGATTCATCACGACGCCGCTGGAGCGCGAGATCGCGAGCGCCGACGGCATCGACTACATGGAATCGAGCAGCGGGCCCGGCGTGAGTTCGATCACCGTCCACCTGCGGCTCAACTACGATCCGAACGCCGCCCTCACGCAGATCACGTCGAAGGTGAACAAGGTGCGCAACCAGCTGCCCGCCGACGCCCAGGATCCGGTGATCGATGTCCAGATGGCCGAGTCCACCGCGTCGATGTACCTCATGTTTTCGAGCGACGAGCTCGATTCGAACCAGATCACGGACTACCTCTACCGCGTCGTTCAGCCGAAGCTCAACGCCGTCTCCGGGGTGCAGAGCGCCCAGATTGTCGGCGGCCGCATCTTTGCCATGCGCATCTGGCTGAAGCCCGACAGGCTTGCCGCCTACGGCCTCAGCCCCTCCCAGGTCTGGCAGGCGCTCGCGACCAACAATTTCCTCTCCGCCGTCGGCGCCACCAAGGGATCGATGATCTCGGTGAATCTCAACGTGTCGACCGACCTGCACACCGTCGACGAGTTCCGCCGGCTGGTGATCCGGGAGCAGAACAACGCCATCATCCATCTCGGCGACGTGGCCAGCGTGGTGCTCGGCGCCGAGAACTACGAGTCGACGATCAAGATCGGCGGACTCCCGACCACGGGCATCGCCATCAACGTCCTGCCCACCGCCAACGCGCTCACGGTGATCAACGACGTCCGCAAGGTCTTCCCCGAGATTGTCGCGGGTCTTCCGCGCGGCATGACCGGCGCGATTCCCTACGACGCCACGGACTACATCCGGAGCGCGATCGACGAGGTCGTCAGCACCCTCATCGAGGCCCTGCTGATCGTCGTCATCATCATCTACCTTTTCCTTGGCACGGTCCGCTCGGTGATCATTCCCATCGTGGCGATGCCGCTCTCCCTCGTCGGCGCATGTTTCCTCATGCTGGCGATGGGATTCACCATCAACCTCCTGACCCTTCTGGCCATGGTGCTCGCCATCGGGCTCGTGGTGGACGACGCCNNAACATCCACCGGCACATCGAGGAGGGACTCTCGCCGCTTGACGCCAGCCTGAAGGGGGCGCGAGAGCTGGGCGGCCCGGTCATCGCCATGACAATCACGCTGGCGGCGGTCTACGCCCCCATCGGCTTCCAGGGCGGGCTGACGGGCGCGCTCTTCCGCGAATTCGCATTCACGCTGGCCGGCTCGGTCATCGTTTCGGGCGTGGTGGCGCTCACCCTGTCCCCGATGATGTGCTCGAAGCTGCTCAAGCGCGACACCGGCAGCCAAAAGAGCTTCGCCCACTTCCTCGACCGGCAGTTCGACAAGATCTGCGCCGTGTACGAGCGCGTGCTGCATTCCACCCTCGACTACCGCCCGGTTGTGGTGGTTTTTGCGCTCATCGTGTTCGCGAGCCTGCTGCCCTTCTACCAGCTGTCGAAGACCGACCTCGCACCGGACGAGGACCAGGGCATGATCATCGCCATCGGAACGGCGTCGGCCAATGCGAACATCGACCAGCTGGCGGCCTACTCCGGCGAGACCACCGACATACTCAAGAGCTTCCCCGAGACCGCACGGACGATCCAGATCAACGGTTATCCCGGCAGCAACAACAGCATCACGCTCATGGCGTTGACGCCCTGGGATAAACGCGACCGCACGACCATGCAGCTGCTCCCGGAAGTGACTGCGAAGCTGGGCGGCGTGGCCGGTCTGCGCACGCTGGCGTTCCTGCGGCCTCCGCTGCCCGGCGCCGGCGGAGCCAATGTCCAGTTCGTCGTGGTTTCGACGGACGATCCCGCCCGCATCGCGCAGGTGGCGGACTCCCTCGTCCAGGAGGCTGTCAAGAGCGGCCTTTTCTTCTATGCCGACAGCAACCTGAAGTATGACCAGGCCCAGGCCTACATCGACGTCGATCGCGAGAAGGCCGCCGCCCTCGGCGTGAGCATGGCCCAGATCGGCGGCGATCTCGGCGCGATGCTCGGCGGCAATTACGTCAATTTCTTCAACATCCAGGGCCGAAGTTACAAGGTCATCCCGCAGGTCGACCGCATCTTCCGGCTCAACCCCGACCAGCTGGCCAATTACTACATAAGCACCGGCAAGGGCGGGCTTGTGCCGCTGTCGACGCTCGCCTCGGTGCGCTACGAGGCGCAGCCGCAGTCGCTGAACCGCTTCCAGCAGCTCAACGCCGCCACGCTCACGCTTGTACCCAAGCCGGGCGTCACGCAGGGACAGGCGCTCGACTTCCTCAACGACAAGGCCCGGGAGGCCTTTCCCGAGGGATACTCGGTGGACTATGGCGGCCAGTCGCGGCAGTTCGTGCAGGAGAGCGGCGCGTTCCTCGCAACCCTGGCGTTTGCGGTGATCATCATCTTCCTGGTGCTTGCGGCGCAGTTCGAAAGCTTCCGCGACCCCCTCATCATCATGCTGAGCGTGCCGCTGGCGGTCTCGGGCGCTCTCGCCTTCATCTGCGTCGGCTTCCACGGGCTGTCGCTGAACATCTACACAAAGGTGGGGCTCATCACCCTGGTCGGCCTGGTCACCAAGCACGGCATCCTCATCACCCAGTTTGCCAACCAGCTGCAGGGCGAGGGGAGGACGAAACGGGCTGCCGTCGAGGAGGCCGCCGGCGTGCGCCTCCGCCCGATTCTCATGACCACGGCGGCCATGGTGCTCGGCGTGATGCCGCTGGTCTTCGCCTCAGGCGCGGGAGCGGTGAGCCGCCAGCACATCGGACTTGTCATTGCAACCGGGATGAGCGTCGGAACATTGTTCACCTTGTTTGTTGTGCCCACTGCCTATACGATGCTCGCCCGTGATCATGACGCCGAACGGCGGGCGCCCGCCCAGCCCGCCGCTGCAGCCGTTCATCCGCCTGCAAATGCCGCCGCTGCATCCGCGCAGCCCTCCCGGCATCCGGCCGCGTGATCCGCCAGCCCATTCCATTCCGAACATGAAACTCATCGCTCCGTTTCTCGCCCTGTCGGTGTTGTTTTCCGCAGCCGGCGCGGTCGCGCCGACGCTGAACGCCGCTCCGGACTCCCAGACGCCGATGCCGGCCTCGCTGGACCTGAAGACCGCGGTTTCGTTTGCCTTGGACAACAATTTCGCCATCCGCGAGGCGCGTGAGCGCATCCGCCAGCAGACGGGCGTGGAAATCCAGGTGCGCGCGAGGGAAATCCCCAACGTCGGCGTCAGCGGGAGCTACACGGGCAACGCGAAGGAGATCTCCTCGTATTCGCCCCAGAAATCGAACTCGTGGGACATCTCGCTGCAGGCGCGCCAGGTGTTGTATGCCGGCGGCGGGGTGACGGCCTCGATCAAGGGCGCGCGCCTGACCCGCGAGGCGGCCGAGCTCGAGCTGGAGGGGATCATCAACCAGCAGTTGCTCTCGGTGCGGACGCAGTTCTACACGGTGCTTCTGGACAAGGAAAAGATCACGGTGCAGGAGGAGAACGTGCGCCTGCTCGAAAAACAGTTGCAGGATGCTCAGAGCCGCTTCAACGCCGGCAGCACCTCCAACTTCGACGTCCTGCGCGCGCAGGTGGCCCTCGCCAACGGGCAGCCGCCGCTGATCCAGTCGCGCAACGACTACCGGATCGCCATCGAACAGCTGCGCCAGCTGCTGGGTTTCGTCTCCACGGGCGCCGATGTCGCCCGGATTCCCGAATTCCCGGGCGCCCTCACGGTCGGCGATCCGCTCAAGATCGACCTGGCCGACGCCCTCGTCGCCGCGCACGCCAAGCGCCCGGAATTGCAGCGGCTCGCACGGGTCGAGGAGGCGGGCGAGCAGAACATCAAGGCCGCCCGCGCCGGCACCCTGCCGGAGTTCGATCTGGTGGGGGGATATCTTTGGACGCGAAATCCGTTTTCCGGCGCGTTTAACGACAACCTGCATGGCTGGACCGCGGGCGTGCAGGCCCAGTGGAATATTTTCGACGGCCGCGCCACGGCGGGCCGGGTCGCGCAGGCGCGCTCGCAGCTGGAGCAGGCGAAGCTTTCGCTGGCCGAGACGACGCTCGGGGTGGACGTTCAGGTGCGCCAGGCCCATTCGTCGCTGATCGAGGCGTGGGAGCTCGTCGAGGCCTCCGCGAAGACGGTTGACCAGGCCCAGGAGGCGCTCCGCCTCGCCACCGTCCGCTACGGGGTCGGGACTGCAACCCAGCTCGACGTCCTCACGAGCCAGGTGGCGCTGACGGAGGCGCGGCTCAACCAGGTCCAGGCCTATTACGGCTATAACGTCGCTCTGGCCACCATGCGTCAGGCGATGGGTTTGGCCGACGAATTCGTCACCTCCTAGATTCCGCAATTGAGGCTTCCGCTCCTCGTAGCCGCGAGCGTGAGCGAGTGGATTCCGCCTCAACTGCGGAATCTAGAAGCGTGTCGGACTTTGTCCTCCCCGCTGCTATAACAAGATCGCTGCGCCATTTTGGAGAACCCATCGGACGCTGGTATCGGCCGGGTCTTCTGCCCGGTGATTCTCAAAGCCTCCCCAAATGGCGAACGCCATTTGTAAGGAGCCTGTCGGACTTCGTGGACAGGCTCCTGGCTCCTGGAGGAAAAAAAGCGCTTGCAGCCCGCTTTGCCAGTGCACAGGGATTTTCGCGTTTATGAAAAACACTCCCTATGCATACCTGTTCTGCGCGGTGGCCCTGCTGGGGCTGCCGCTTGTTTCCGCTTCAGCCGCAGCTGCGGCGGACGAGAATGCCTCCGCCCCTGTCGTGAAGAAATCCGACGCCTCCGGCGACGGTTTGCAGGCCAAATCCGAAACGACCGCGCCGCAGGCCGACAACGAAAAACAACCCACGGCCCGGGAGGCCAGGCATGCCGCCGACCTGGCGCGTTATGACGCCGACAAGGACGGAAAGCTCAATGCCCAGGAGCGGGCGGCGAAGAAGGCGGACGCTGAGAAGGTCCGGGCCGAGAAGAAGGCTGCGCGCGAGGCCAGGCTGGCGGAAAAGGCCGCCGCGGCCGAGGCGAAGAAACTCGCCCGGTACGACCGGAACAAGGACGGCAAGCTCGATGAATCCGAGCTCGCCGTGGCCAGGGCCGACGAGGCAAAGCGTCTGGCGGCATCCGAGAAGCGCAAGGCCGCGCGCAACACCGCGAAGACGGCTGCGGATACCGCCCCCGAGGACGGGCAGGCACCTGAGAGCGAATGACGACCGCCTCCGCCGGGAATTCTCCCGTCGGGACGGATGTCCTCAACCCGTCTGTCAGCCCCGCCGCAGCGGCGGGGCTTTTTGTTTTTCGCGGCGAGACAGTTCCCGACTTTTTGCAGCCAGGGAAAAGACCCTCGCAGCAAGCCGGGTGCACCCAATGGGTAGCCGCGAGCGAGCGGACCAAGAGTGTGGCTGCGAGCGTGGTTGCCGAGATGGATCGTTCGACTTCGCGAGTCTTGGGGTCTTTCGCGGTTCAATCGCACTTGATTGGGATACCCAATATTCCTCCAACACCTCCACAACCGGATGCATGTAGCCGGCAGTGGTCTTGATAGAAACATGGCCCATAAGCCTGATCCTTCCCCGAACCATGGCCGCAACCCAGAAGGTCGTGTGCCGCGATAGCTCGACTCCGCTGCGGTCTCGACGAGGTTCGCCGACACACAACCCTTGTTGAACCGGCCTTCGCCACGTCCTTCGCCAAGACTACGGAGGTCGGGAAGGCTACGGCGCGGCGAGGCTTGGTGCGGCTTGGCCGGAGCGCGCGTCATGCGTTTTTTCTTCCGGCTGGCAGCCCGCCGGACTCGAAGTCCGAAGATCATCGGCGGGGAGCCGTGGGCGCTCCGGCGGTCGCCTGCGAACGGGACAGGATGGAGTCGAGGCGTTCGACGATCTCCATGCATGCGCGGCCATTGTGATAGGGGCACTTCCAAAAGCTGACCTTGGGCTGCCGGGAGGGCTTCCCGTATCTGGTCAGCCCCTGTAACCACTCGCCGTTCTTCCGGTCGATGAGGCGTGTGTCGATGAAGTCCCATAGGCGAAGCGACGCGTTTAGGAAGACCGGATCGCCGCTGATCTGGTAGGCGTTGAGCAACCCGATTGCGGCCTCGGCCTGCGGCCACCACTCCTTGCTCCGGTCGGTGATGCCCGCCGGTCCGCCTTCCTCTGCGACGCCGCCGTCGGTGTCGATGCCTTCGGAGAGGGTCGTCCGGGCGATCTCCACTGCGACGGCGTTGGTCCGCGCAACGAGCCCGGGGTCGTCGAGCACCGCGGCGGCCTCCGGCAAGAGCCAGCTGAATTCGATGTCGTGTCCGTAGGAGACGGCGTCGGTTTGCGGCGTCCAATCGTCCTTGAAAAACAGTCGCAGGTGGTGGCTGGCCGGGTTGAGCACGCGCGTCATCATGACGCCGACGAGGCTGGTAAGGTCTTCTCGCAGTTGCGGGTCCGGCCAGACCCGCAGCAGGCTTGTGTACGCCTCGAGGATGTGCAGATGCACATTTTGGGATTTCGTCCCGGCCGGGCCCATGATGCCCTGCTCCGCCCGGCTCAACGCGCTCCAGTTTCGGGCGAATTCCTCGTGGTAGCCGCCGTTGGCGCGATCGCGGCTGCGCGCTTCAATCAGCCGGTACAATTCGATCGCCCGGTTGAGCGCCGCAGAATCTCCGGTGGCGCGGCTGTATTCGCTCAATCCGTAGATGCCGAAGGCCTGGACATAGACGCTCTTCCGCATGTCGAGGGGCTTTCCGTCGGCGCCGATCGTCCAGAACAGCCCTCCATACGTGGCATCCCAGCATCGCGAGACAAGGTCGTCATACGCCCACTTTGCCATCTCGAGGCAGGCCGGGTCGTGATACCGGCGGTAGGCGGCGGAGAACGTCCAGAGAATGCGCGCCGTGAGCAGGGGGCCGCGCGGGGCGTTCGTGCGAACCTTCATTCCGCTGGAGATCTCGCCGAAGAAGCCTCCGCGGGAGCGATCGCGCGTGTTTTGCATCCAGAACGGGAGAATGTCCTGCAGCAGCTCGGCCTCGATACGTGATTTGGCCGCCTGCAACAGCGCAGGGGCGACCGGCGCGGGCGCGACGGCCTGCTGCGCAGGGACGAGTGCAGTCACGGCGTTTGTCGGGTCTGCCGCCGGCAGTCTCGTGACGCCGGAGAGCGCCAGCGCGGCGATGAGAAGGCGTCGTGTCATTGTACGAGGGAGATCTTCGGAAATCATGGGCAAAATCAATGGGGGCATTTCTGCAAAGAACAGAATCGCCTAGCGGGCTAATTGTCTTACACTTCCCGAATGAGCAAAGGGAATGTGGATCTTCCCCTTCGGTCGGGGAAATGCGCCAGGCTGGAGACGATCGGGCCGGGCGAACTCGGGATTTGGCTTTCAAGCTGATAATCCCATGTTTGCCTGCTTCAATCCCGGTAACGTAGGCATCACCGTCACTTTTCGCGAGGGGCTGGCGTTGGCGGAGCGCCACGGATTTGGCGGATACGAGGTCCCGTTGGCGGCGCTGCACGAAGAGGTTTTGGCATGCGGCGCCCCGGCTGTGCGCAGTCTGTTCATCCAGCACGGCCTCCGGGTCGGGGCATGGAACCTCCCCTTCGTCCCATACGGGGTGGCTGAGACCGAGTGGCGCGCCTGGCTCGGACGCCTTCCCTCGATGCTGGCCAGCGCCCGTGATTTGGGCGCACGGCGCGCCTGCATGTGGATTCTGCCGGGCAGCGACGAGCTCGCGTATGACGCCAACTTCAGGTTCCACGTCGACCGTTTCCGGCCGGTGGCGGAGCTCCTGGCGGCGTACGGTGTCCGCCTCGGCCTGGAGTTCATCGGGCCGGAGACTGCGCGCCGGGGTTTCAAGCATCCGTTTGTCCATTCTGTCGGCACGATTGTGGAGCTGGCACGGGCGATCGGTCCCAACTGCGGCCTGCTCCTCGACGCATGGCACTGGCATTGCGCCGGGGGGGTGCGAGAGGATTTGTACGGCCTCATGCGTGAATTCATCGTGCACGTCCACATCAACGACGCGCCATCGGAAATCTCCTCCGCCGAGCTCGTTGACAACCGCCGAAAACTGCCGGGCGCGACAGGGGTCATCGATCTGGACGGCTTCATGCAGGCGCTGGCCGACGCCGGCTACGACGGACCTGTGACGGCGGAGCCCTTCGACACGGAACTCAGCGCGATGCCCCCGGAAGAGGCTGCGGCGCGCACCGCGCGGGCGACACGGGCCGCGGTTGCCCGGGCGCTCCGCTCCGCCGACCGGGAATACTGACCGGAGCGGTTCAATTCCCCGTATCCCCTCCGTCTTGGTTTTCTTTCCATGCGTCCGACCGTCTTTTCCGTTTTGCCAATCCTGGCTGCAATCCTGTGCCTGTGCCCGTCGAACATGAATGCTGTTGCACCCCACGCCGCGCCTGTCTGGCTCGAACACGCGGTCTTCTATGAGATCTATCCCCAGTCGTTCCGCGATTCAAACGGCGACGGGATCGGAGACCTTCGAGGCATCATGGAGAAGCTGCCGTATTTGCACAGCCTTGGCGTGACGGCGCTGTGGATCAACCCGTGTTTTGAATCGCCGTTTCGCGACGCGGGCTACGATGTTTCGGATTTTTACCGGGTGGCGCCGCGCTACGGCACCAACGAGGACCTGCGGGATCTCTTCGCCGAAGCACGCAAGCTCGGAATCCGCGTCATGCTGGATCTGGTGGCGGGGCACACGTCCGACCAGCACCCGTGGTTCCGCGAATCCCAGCGCCACGAACGCAATCGTTACTCGGATTGGTACATCTGGACCAACAGCGTCTGGACCTGGTCTGCTCCGAACCAGCAGGTCGTGGTCGGGGCCGCGGAGCGCGACGCAAACTACATCCCCAATTTCTTCTATTTCCAGCCGGCGTTG
>PMKA01000288.1 GCA_003157575.1 Opitutia bacterium | reverse complement strand
GATCTTTCTCGTCGCCACGTTTTCAGACCGGCAGCCGGTCATCTACAGTTGGGTGGAGCCGGGAAAGCACGCCGCCGGGCTGATCAAGAATTCAGCGCCATGGATCGACCCGAAGCGCATGCTGCCGATGACCCCGATCAAATTCAAGACCAGGGACGGGCGCCGGCTCGACGCCTACCTGACGCTTCCGGCAGGCGCCTCGAAGCAAAATCCCCCCCCGATGGTCGTGCTTCCGCATGGCGGACCGTGGGCGCGGGACACCTGGGGTTTCGACGGCGAGGTCCAGTTTCTGGCAAGTCGCGGCTATGCCGTGCTCCAGCCGAACTATCGCGGTTCCACAGGCAGCGACTGGATGTTTCCCGAAGAGGACCGTTTTGATTTCCGAAAGATGCATGACGATGTCACGGACGCCACAAAGGCGATGATCGGTTCGAAGCTGATCGATGGCAGCCGCGTTGCAATCATGGGCGGGTCGTTTGGCGGATACCTCGCCCTCGCGGGGGTGACAAACGAGCCGGATTTGTATCGTTGCGCCGTTTCCGTCGCGGGCGTGTTCGATTGGGCTCAGCATATCAGGGACCGGAAATACGAGCAGTTCGACTCCCCGGTTTACGGGTATTTTATGAGGAAGCTTGGCGATCCGGCAAAGGAACGCGAGAAATTCGATGCGATCTCCCCGGCGAGGCATGTCGACCGGATTCGCGTCCCTGTCTTTGTTTCCCACGGCAAGGACGATCCTGTCGCCGAGATCGGCCAGTCGAAGAACCTCATCTCCGAGTTGCAGAAGCATCAGGTCACGTACGAGGCATTCCTCGTCGGCGAGGAAGGCCACGGCATGGGGCACCTGAAGAACGACGTGGAACTCTACAGGCGTATCGAGGCATTCCTCGCCAAATACCTGGCCCCGGCCGCGCCCGCCGGCGCACGTTGAGCGTCCGATTCCGGCTGCGGACAAACTTTGACGGCGTTTCTCCGGGCTGACAGGCTGCGCGAATGAACAGCACCTTCATCGGGCGGGCCTACGGACAGTTCTTCGGACACGCGGCCTCCATCGGGTGGCGGCTCCTGCTCATTGTGGCGCTGGTCCTGGTTGTCCATGTCGCGGTCACGCTCGTCCGGCGTGTGACCGAGCTGCTCGTGCGGCGGAGCCGCGACCAAAGCGGCGGATTCGGATTTGTCACACAGAAGCCAAAATTCGTCACCCTGATCCGCCTCGTCGGAAACTGCGTGACGTACCTTACGTACTTCCTCGCCTTCGGTTTCTTTCTGGAGGAGCTTGGAGTCAACCTGACCGCCTATCTTGCGAGCGCCTCCATCATCGGACTGGCGATCAGCTTTGGTTCGCAGGGCATGGTCCAGGACATGGTCATCGGGCTGACGCTCATCTTTTCCGACGCCATGGATGTGGGGGATATCGTGGAGATTTCCGGCACCACGATTGTCATCGGACGCGTCGAGGAAATCGGATTGCGGTTCACAAAGCTGGTCAACTTCTACAACCAAAGGGTCTTCGTGCCCAACCGCACGATTGCCAACGTCAGCCGGTTTCCCAGCGGAGGGATGGACGCCTGGGTGCATGTGCAGATACCGGCCGGGGCGGACAAGACGGAGGCCGCTCAGACGATTGAGAACGCCGCCAGGGGCATGTGGCGGCAGTTCGGCACGATCATCCTGAGCGAGCCCGGGATCGGGGAAATGCGGGCGATTCCGGACGCCGACCGGGACGTCCTTTGCGTCCACTTCAAAATCTGGCCGGGGCAGGGGAACGTGGTCGAGACGACATTCCGGCAGCAGATGGTCGCCGCCATGAGATCGTTCCAGCCGAATTATGCCGACTGGCAGGTGCCGGTGACCTATGGGCCGGTTACGGGTTCCTAGATGACCGGCGCAGGGAGACGCGCCTGCTCGCCGGCGATTCCGGCAGCGGGTTCGCCGCCGTGCTGGCGGTCGTAGAGCGACCGGTAGAGCGCGTTCCCTGCGTAAAGCGACGCATGGTTGCCCTCCGCAACGATCCGGCCCTGGTCGAAAACCAGGATGAGCGAGGCGTCCCGGATGGTGCTGAACCGGTGGGCGATGATGATGACGGTCNNGCGCTGGTCGCCTCGTCGAGGATGAGGATCGGCGCGTTCCTCAGGAATGCGCGGGCAAGGGCAAGGCGTTGTTTCTGGCCTCCCGACAGACGGGCGCCCCGCTCGCCCACGATGGTGTCATAGCCCGCCGGAAACGCGCAGATGAAGTCGTGCGCATGGGCGTCGCACGCGGCTGCGACGACCATTTCACGGGAGGCGCCGGGGGCGGCCAGAAGGAGATTGTTGTAGACGGTGTCGTTGAAGAGGACCGGATCCTGCGAGACGACGGCGATGTTCTGGCGCAGGTCGGCAAGCCGCAGCGAGCGCAGGTCGTGGCCGTCGAGCGTGACGCGGCCCGCGACCGGATCGAAGAAGCGCGGCACGAGGTTGGCGAACGTTGTCTTGCCTGCGCCGGAGGGGCCGACCAGCGCGCAGACGGTGCCAACTGGAATGCGGACGGTGACATGTTGGAGCACGGGCTCCTCAGGCTGGTAAGAATACGACAGATCCTCGAAGGAAAGGTCGCCTCGCGCGCGCGGCAGCGCCCGGGCGTCCGGCGCATCGGTGATCACGACGGGAGCGTCCAGAACCTCCTCAAGACGGTCGAGGGCGCCAAGGCCGCGTTTCCATTCGTTGTTCAAGCTTCCCAGTTTCTTTATCGGGTCGTAACAGGCGTAGATGGCCGTGATCAGGGTGAAGAACGTCGTCTGATCGAGGTGCACCTTGTAGAAATAGAGCAGCGAAAACGAGATCCCGAAGGCCGAGATGATCTCGATCAACGGCGTCAGCGCCTTCTCGTATTTGAAGAACTTCATCTGTGCCCGGATCAGGGCGCGGGAGGCGGCGGAGAAACGTCCGACCTCGCGCTCCTCCAGCCGGAACGCCCGCACCTCTTTCGCGGCCGAGAGATTCTCGCTCATCCGGTCGGTCACGGCTCCCAGTTCCGCCTGGATCTGTCCGGCCCGGCGGATCAGTTTCTTGCCGACATACCGTATCGGCAACACGCAGGCGGGCACGACGGCGAGCGCCACGAGCACGAGGACGACGCCCTCGGCATGGTATGCCTTGTAGGAGACCAGGACGATCGCGCCGAGCAGGGTCGCGGGGCTCTTGATGATCTCGTTCGCCGCAGTCGTGAGGGTGAACTGGAGCTGGTTGGCGTCGGCGAGTCCGCGCGAGAGCAGGTCCCCGGTGGCGTTTTTCTGGAAGAACGAGAGCGGGAGGACCTGGAGCTTCCGGAAGAAATCCAGCCGGATGTTCTCGAGCACGCGGGTGCCGACCAGCTGGATGATGTAGGTGTTGAAGTACCCGGCGATCCCGCGCACGAGGAACACGGCTGGCAGCCAGAGCGCGATCAGGAAGAGCTGCCAATGGGTAAGCCGGACGCCGGACGGGGAGAAGATGACCGGAAAGACCGTGCTCGTCATGAGCGGCAGTCCCGCGCCGGTTGCCACGCCTGACAGCACCCCGCAGAAGATGCCGAGCGCCAGAAGCCCTCGATGGGGTCGGAGATAACGGAAATAGGGCCGGAAACGGCGCATTGGGTCGATGATGAAACGGGATTCCCGGGCGGCATTCCACCTCAATCTTTCGAAGACCGCACGTCGAGCGCATCCCGGAGCCCGTCGCCGAGGAAGTTAAGGGAGAACAACGTGAGCGAAAACACCGCTCCTGGAAAGATCAACAGCCACGGGTACTCCTCCATCGCCGCCGCGCCGTCCTTGATAAGGACGCCCCACGAGCTCATCGGCGGCTGGACGCCCAGGCCCAGGAAACTCAGGAAGGCCTCGACGAGCATGACGGACGGAACCGTGAGCGTCGCATAAACGATGACCGGGCCGAGGATGTTCGGCAGGATATGGCGGAAGAGGATCCGCCGGCGGCTGAAACCGAGCGACCTTGCGGCCTCGACATATTCGAGGCGTTTGACCGACATGACCTGTCCGCGGACGATGCGGGCCATGGTCAGCCACTCGACGGCGCCGATTGCGACAAAGAGCAGGACGATGTTACGCCCGAAGAACACCATCAGGAGAATCACGAAGAGCGTGAAAGGCAGGGCGTAAAGGATGTCGACGATGCGCATCATCGCGGCGTCGAGCACGCCGCCCGCGAAGCCCGCAACCGCGCCGTAGACCACGCCGATCGCGAGCGCGACGACGGTCGCGCTGAGCCCCACAGCGAGCGAGATGCGGCCGCCGTAGAACATGCGGACCAGAAGATCGCGGCCGAGCTGGTCGGTGCCCATCCAGTGGCGCCAGTCCGGCACCTGGTACGCGTTGCCCAGGGTTTGTTCTTCGTAGCCATAGGGATTCAGCCAGGGTCCGATGACGCAGGCCAGCGCGACGAGAATCAGCACGCCGCCGCTGAAAACCGCCAGACGGTTTCGCCGGAGCCGCAGCCAGGCGTCCCGCCAGGGCGAGCGGCCGGGCTCGGGCACGTCATCCGCGGGCGAAACGAATGGAGAATGGGGAATGGCTGGCGTCATTGCGGTTGTGAGAAAGCGAGGTTTCGGCGGCCATAGGCGCGCCAGCCTCGGAGAAACGACTTGCTGCGATCTTCCTTCTGACTCCCGTCTCCTGTCTTCTGTTTTCCTGCATCTGGTCACTCCTATTCCAATCCGACCTTCGGATTCATCCAGGCCTGCATGATGTCGGCGGCGAGGTTGAGCGCCATGAGGACCGTGGCGTAGAGGATGACCGTTCCGAGGACCAGCGTGTAATCGCGGTCGAATGCGCTGGTCACGAATTCGCGTCCGAGGCCCGGGATCTGAAAGATGGTCTCGATCACAAACGACCCCGTCAAAATGCCGGCGACGGCCGGACCGAGGTAGGAAACCACCGGCAGCAGGCCGCCGCGCAGGGTGTGCCTGAACACGACGCGGAACTCGGAGGCTCCCTTGGCGCGGGCCGTGCGGATGTAGTCCTGATTGAGAATCTCGAGCATGCCTCCCCGCGTGAGCCGCGAAATCGGGGCGGCGTAGGCCAGCCCGAGGACGAGCGACGGGAGGACGCGGTCGCCCGGGAAGTACCAGCCGGAGGCGTTGAACCAGCCGGCATGGATTGCAAAGGCCAGCACGCACAATGGACCGATCACGAACGACGGCACCGACAGCCCGATCGCGCCGATCGACGACGCCAGATAGTCGGCCCAGGTGTTGCGGCGCAGCGCAGCCACGATGCCCAGGGTCAGACCGAGCGACAGGGCCACGGCAAGGGACCATAGGCCGAGCTCGATTGAAACGGGCAGTTTTTCCGCCAGGATTTCGTTGACGGTGCGGTTGGAGTATTTGAACGAAGGGCCGAAGTCGCCCCGGAGCAGGGAGCCAAGGTACGAGAAATACTGCCGGTGAAGCGGCTGGTTGAGTCCGTAGTGCGCCTCGATGTTGCGCAGGATCTCCCTGGGCACCGCCCTTTCCGAGGTGAACGGTCCGCCGGGTACGAACCGCAACAGGAAAAACGTGGCGGTGATGATAATGTACAGCGCGAGCAGCGATTGAAGCGCGCGCAACCAGATGAAACGCAGCATGGCTTGGCTGGATCTTTCCCAACGGAACTGGCGCCGCAACAAAAACTGTGGGGAGCCGGACGCGCGCGCGGTCCGGGATTGTCTCGACGCACGGCGTGCGTTGGCGGAGCGACGCCATCGTCGTGCTTTCGTAAAACGGGCGCGGCGAGAACGCTGAGCCTCCGTCAAACCTGCATTCATGCAATGACCTAAAAAAGACCTAAAATTGGCACATCAGGTGCTTGAGACAGCGCCAGTCGCTTTCGTCTCCCGGAAATGGCCACCCAGACATCCACAATTTGTTCGCGCCGGCCTTCGATCTCCGAAGCGTGCAGCCATCAGGGGCGGTTGCATGTCGCTTGGGGTGGGGAAATGGGTTGGCCGGAAAACAGCCGCGGGCGCCGGCGGGCAGTGGGTGCAATCAGGGTCCACTCGCCGGCGCTCGCGGATACGCGACAATTCGCAAAGACGCGGCCAGGCAGGGTCCGTGCATCGGGCAGGCTTGGCTTGCATGCCGGGTTTCGATTACATCGGGCAGCTGAGATTTTTGGCTGACCAATCATGCACTTTCTCTCGTTGTTTGCGATCGCCGGGAATAATGCCGTCGACATGCCGCTTTGGCTGACGGCGCCGTTTGTTCTGCTGTTGATTCTGATCGCGGCGATGCCGTTGTCGCCAGCGCCGCTCAAGCATTTCTGGGAGCGTTATTATGCCCACGCGGCGATTGCCCTTGGACTGGCCGTGGCAGGGTATTTCGTGCTGCGCCTGCCGGACGGCGCCGCAGCCGTGGCTCACACGGCCCGCGAGTATTTTTCCTTCATCAGCCTCATCGGTTCGCTGTTCGTGGTCGCAGGCGGCATCCACCTCAAGGTCAAGGGCGAGGCGACACCGCTCGACAACGTCGTGCTCCTCGCGATCGGCGCGGTGACAGCCAATCTTATCGGCACCACGGGCGCGTCCATGGTCTTGATCCGGCCCTTCATCCGGATGAACAAGATCCGCGTCAGCGCCTACCATGTCGTCTTCTTCATCTTCGTCGTCTCCAACTGCGGCGGTTCGCTCACGCCGATCGGCGACCCGCCGCTTTTCCTGGGTTATCTGCGCGGCATTCCGTTCTTCTGGTTGATCGACCAGGTCATCGGACAATGGCTGGTGACGATCGGGGCGATCCTGGTTGTGTTTTACCTGATCGACCGCCGGGCCTATCGGCGGGTGCCGAGGGCGGTGCAGACCCGCATCGAAGCGCCGGACACCTGGCGTTTCGAAGGCGGCGTCAACGTGCTGCTGCTGCTTGTCATCATTGGCGCCGTCTT
>PMKA01000186.1 GCA_003157575.1 Opitutia bacterium | reverse complement strand
GGGGATCAGGAATACACGGCAACGAATTCGTTCAGGGAACTGCCCTGTTTGTCAACGATGATGCGCCCGTCCGATAATCTAATAAATCTCCGGTTTGCGCGTTATCCTTGCAAAGCGAGCAACCCCCAACCCAGGAGAAACCAAATGAACACCAATCTTATCCTTCCGGCCAGTCTCGCCCTGACACTCCACGCGTTCCTGCTTTTCGGCCTGACGGGCAAGACGCCGCCAGACGCGGCCGGCGGTCCGGAGGCAAAGGAAACGCGGCCAAAAGACACCGTTCGCGTCGATTCGTCCGAGCCCATGACGGTCTTGGACACAGAAGATATTGGAGTGTCCGGAGAGGGGCAGGGCGGACCGGCGGTGTCGACGCTGACCGACATTCCCGTCCTCAATCCTCCGAGCGAAGCGATCCTGATTCCAACACGTCCATCCGTGAAGGGAGATCCCTCGGTGACGACGATCCCTCCCGGCTGGCAGAACCTGCCCGGCAAACGGACAAATTCGGAAGAGGTGGTGGACACGACGAAGCTCGACCGGCCGCCTCGGGTGCGCTCGCAACCGGCGCCTTACTACCCGGCCGACCTGCGCAAGGAAAGGATCGAGGGGACCGTCGTGGTGGAGTTCCTTGTCGACAAGGCGGGGAACGTTTACAGCCCGGTCGTCCTGCAAACATCCAACCCTGGATTCAGCGGCCCGGCCGTGCGCGCCGTCGCCAGGTGGAAGTTCGAGCCCGGCAGAAGCGCAGGACGGAATGTCCGTTTTCGCATGACAGTGCCCCTGGTGTTCAGGATCGAGGACACGTAAGGGCGGCGCCCAGGATCGAGGACGCTCAGGGCAGGAGCCTGCAGCTGAAAGACGGCAGGCTCCTGCGGCGTTTTCATCGGGGAAGCCGGTCAGGCACGGGAGGCCTGCCGTCGGGAATCGAGCGCAAGGGCTGGCGCGACCATCGCCGGCCCCGGTCCGTCGCCTTCGATTTCACAATTCATTCCACTTGATTCAGGCGAAAAATCGGTCAAACCGGTTCGAGGATCTCCAGCTCGCAGGATTCCTGCAGGTCGCAAGCTTCAACCTCTTTGACGAGCGAGTTTTACACCCATCTGCAATGGCCAGGAAGATAGCATTTGTGAATTATAAGGGCGGCGTGGGGAAGACGTCCCTGATCGTGAATCTGGCTGCGTGTCTGGCGAAGGCCGGCCAGCGAGTCCTGCTGTTCGATTTTGACACGCAGTCAAACGCGAGCATCTGGCTTTTGCGGCTGGAGCGCTGGAACAAGATCAACAACACGGACGTCGGCGCCGTTTTTTCGATCTTTTCGCCCGGAACCGTCAGGATCAAGGACATCATCATCAAGGATGTTGTGGAGGGAAAGAACGGGGAGAAGCTTCTGCCCGGGCTCGACCTCGTCCCCACGACCTTCAACCTCGTCGATCTCGAAAGCGAATATGAGGGCGACGCGCGGAAGCCGCCGTATCTTTTGTTCAACGAACAGCTGCGCGAGGTGGAGGACAACTACGATTTCATTCTCTTTGACTGCCCGCCGAACATTCTGCGCGCCTCGCAGTGCGGCATCTTTTCCGCCAGCGAGATCTACGTTCCGTCGAATCCCGACGCGCTGAGCCTCATCGGATTCACGCTGCTTGTTGAAAAGCTCCAGAAGTTCCAGCAGCTGTCCGCGAGCTTCCGCCTGGCGCTGATGGGGCCGCCCGCCGCGGTCCAGGGAATCATCTTCAATTCGATCAAGACCGGGGTGGACATCGAGGTGCCGAAGATGCGAATGCAGTTGCGGATGAACCAATACAAGGCGCAGCGTCGCGTCGCCTCCACGGCCAAGCTTTTCGAGACGCAGGTGCGCGACGCCACGATCGTGCGCCGGGCGGTGGCGCTCGGGCTGCCTGTCGTCCTGGTCGGGCAGGAAACGGACGAGACGGACAATGTGCTGAACGATTATCGCCGGCTGGCCCGGGAAATCGTCAAGCACGGCGAATTGCTTTGAAGGATCGTTTTGTCGGCGGACGAATCATGAGCACTCCAACAGAACATCGCACGGCGAAGGACTGGGACAAGGTCCGGATGGACTTCCACACTTCGATCATGGTGGACACCGCGCTCAGCAGCTTGGCGCAGAACCTGGATGGCGCGGACTGGCCGCTGCCAGGCAAGGACGAGACTCCCGCGAAGTATATCGATCTTCCGTTCGAGGAACTCCGCCTCGTCCCGGGGATCAACGGCCATCCGGAGCACATCGACCAGCTGATCGACATCCTCGAAGATACGCTGGCGTTCGACAACCCGTTCGGCGAGATGGTCGCCCAATCGACCGCGGCGTCGGCGGAGGAGAATCCGCTGCTGAAGACCCTTGTCCGTCTTGAGATCCCGACCGATTTTCCGATTGAGGACTCGATGTTGTCCGCGGACGTGAAGGCCTTCTGCAAGCTCGAGAAGATCGCGACCCTGGAGGAGTTCGCCAATTTCGCCCAGAAGATGCCCCCCCAGGTGGTTGTCGGGGGCGACTTCCGCACGCTGCTCAACGCGCTGGCGCATGTGAACGAGCAGACGCTGGCGGCGGTCCTTCCGTTCCGCATCGGGAGCAAGGGGCTGCATCTGCCGGAAGCCCTGGCGCACCTGATCGACTCCCTGACGCCGGCCGAGCGCCTGGCGTTGCTAAAGCGAAACGGGCTTCGCCTGAGCGAGGCCGAGGAAAAGACGGCGGCCGGAATCGACCGTGCGAGGTTTGCCGGGCTTCAGGAATCGCTCGGGCAACGGATCGCGCGGATTCAGGAGCTTTTTGCAGAGGAGGTTCGCGGATTGCCGGCGATGATCAAGGAGCACGGCTCGCTTGGCCGCTATCTTGTTGTGCTTGGAGACCCGCGCAAGGAGGCGTTGGTGGCGAAATTCATCGAACCGATGCTGCCGAAGGCCGCTCCGGCCGCTGCCCAGGCAGAGGCCGGAAAAGGAGGATTCTGGTCCGCGCTGACGCGGTGGTTTAGGAAATGAGCAACGCGCCTGCATCTCCCCGGCCTCCGACGCCGTCCGGTCACATCAAATTTCCGCCGCCTCCGGCTCCGGAGAAGACGCTGGCTTTGCGGAGGCGCCTCGAGCCGGCGGAGGGTTCCGCCGAGGCGCGCAAATCCATCAACGCCATCATGGCGGCGACTCGCGCGCCCTGGGGCGAGCTCCGCCCGATGGATTCGCAGCAGGTCGCCGAGTTGCAGAAGGGGTTGCGCCTGCTCGAGGCCAAGCTCGACGAACGCGAGCACGCCATGGAGGAGATTGTTGCGCGTCTGGCCGAACGGGAACGCGAACTGGCGGAAACGGAGGCGGTGTTGACAGCGCGGGAACAGGTCATTGTTGCCGCCGGCCGGACGAAAGGGAAGCCGTCGGTCTCGAAAGAGGAGCAGGCCGCGCTCGAACAGCTTCGGGTCGGGTTGGAAAGGCAGGAGCAGTCCCTCAAGGAACAGAAGACTGCGCTCAAGGAACGCGAGGAGTTCGTCCAGGAGAACGAGGCGAAGCTTTTCGAAAAAATGCAGGCCCAGCAGGAGAGGGAAGTCGAACTTGAGCAGAAGGCCGACGATCAGCGCGCGCGGGAGAGGCGTTTGCGCGAGCGGGAAGCGGCCATCGATCCGGCTGCTGCGGCGGCCCTGAAGGCGGAGAAGGAATCCAAGAAGTTCGACGAGTTCAACGAATAGGCGGTGTGAACCGGGAGGTCAGGCCATTGTCTCCAAACTTCGGGAACACTCGTTTTGATGGTGGGTCAGAACCTGTCACTGATCGTGCCGTCCTTCCAGTCCTCGCGTTTCCTTGGCCAGGGTTTATGCCGGGTTACGCCGTTTTTTGCTCGCCCCGCTGTGTCCTGCACTGCTTCCTTCAAGACCACTCATGAGAATCGCTGCATTTGTCGCCATCGGCCTGGTTTGTGTGACAGGCTTCCTTCATGCCCAGTCCGATGACGATGACGATGAAATAGACGAGTTCCCGCTGGTGCCGACCGGCAATTCGATGCGTTTCGGCCTTCGGTATGTCGGCGGCCCAAAGGTGGCCTTCCACAACGTCGGCGGCGTCAAGGCGGACCAGACCGCGCAGCCCGTGTCGGCGGTCCTGGTTTCGCACGTTTACGACGATGGCATCGTTAGTCCGGATGCGCGTACGGACTCGACGGGCCGCCCGAAGAATGACGGCCAGACCAATACGTGGACTGCCGCCGTGGCCAGCCAGGTCACCTCGGACGGCAATATGGCCTTTCACATCTACAGCACGATCCCGATGGCCGACGGGCAGACGATCAGAGCCAGCAATGCGCTTGCGGATGGATGGGAGCTTCAGATGGGTCACAGCCTGGGAAAGATCGCCAGGAAGGTGGAAGTGAGTCTGGTGGGAGGATTCACGTTTTCCACGTTCAATTCCAAGAGGGTCAGCGGTGTCCAGTCGCAGCTCGTGACCCTTACTGACGTTTATTCGCTTAACGGTCAGACCCCGCCCACGACTTTTTCCGTCTCACAGCCGACGTCCGGCTCCCATTATATCTACGATGCGAACGGACAGCCGGTGTACGATTCCTCGGGTGCGGCCGAATCAAACTCAGACGACCAAAGCATTCTGCTCGCACTCAATCCGAGTCGATCGACTTCCAAGACGAATGCCGACGGAACGCCGACGACCACCGAAGTGCAGGGTGTCTGGCAGGTCAAGGGCGCCTACTATACGTTCCGGCTTGGCCCCGAGTTCCAGCTGCCTTTGGGTGAACGGCTCAAATTCAGTCTCGGGTTCGGTGCCGCAGCCTTGTTTGCCGGCGGCACATTCAAGTCGAGTGAAACCATCTTGGTCGAGGATCAAAACACNNTTCTCCCTGCCTTTTATGCCGACGGCGAGGCCGAGTTCTGGCTGACGGAACGCACGGGCTTCTATCTCGGCGCGACATATCAGAAATGCCAGAGTTACGATCAAACCCTCGCCGGTCGCACTGCGACCATTGATCTGGGGTCGACTTCCGGAATAACGAGCGGTCTCACCATGCGGTTCTAGCAACCCGGAGTGCCCGAAGTCCG
>PMKA01000286.1 GCA_003157575.1 Opitutia bacterium | reverse complement strand
TCGATGGTCTTGATGATCTTGGCAATATCGTCGCTGGACACCTTGATGTCCTTCATGGCGGTGTTCATGATCTGCATGTCAACGGCGCCGGTGTCGGCGGACTGCCGGGCCTGCCTGGTGAGCTCGTTGGCCTTCGTCGCGCTCTCGGCGTTGCGCTTGGTCATGCCGGCCATCTCCTCAAGGGAGGAACTGGTCTCCTCGAGAGAGGCGGCTTGTTCGCTCGAGCCCTCGGCCAGCGTCTGGCTGGTTCCGGAGACCTGGCCGGAGGCGGAGAAGAGTTGCTCCGAAGCGCTGGTGAGCTGAGCGATGACCTGATGGAGCGACCGCGCGATTCCCCGAGACACAAACCAGCTGAATCCAATCGCCAGCACCGACATCCCGACAGCCGTCCCGAGGATTGACCATACCATCCGCGTAAGGGCCGAATTGACGACGCGGATGGCGGCGTCGAAATCGTCCTCGTAGGCGCTGGCGGCGATGATCCAGTCCCAGGAGCCAAGGTAGCCGATGGCCGCGAACTTGGTGCGGGCCGCGGACTCCCCCGTGTTCTTCCAGGGATACCGTTCGATGTCGATCGCGCCGTCCCCGTTCTTGAGCGCTTTTTCAACGATGGACTGGATGAAAAAACGCCCCTCGGAGTCCTTCGCGTTCCAAATATCCTCGCCGTCGCGCGCCCCATCCTTTGAGACGATGTAGCGGCCCCGCCGGGCGCCGGTGGCCTCGATCACGAATACATAACCGGTCTTGCCGACCGACGCCTTCATGATGCCCCTGCGGAGCTCCTGGGTGGCTTCCTGCAAATCGAGGGCGGTCAACAGCAGTCCAAGGACTCTCTTTCGCTCTTGATCCCAGATGGGTTCGCCGGCCACGAGATGCTGGCGGCCGGCGATCAGGATGCGGCCATGCCAGGTTTCGCCGCGAAGGACGGCTGCAACCAGCGGATTGTCCGTGCCGTCGGGCAGACGGCGGGAAACGACGGTCCCGGTTGCGCGCCGGCCATCGGATTCCAGGATGCTGGTGCCGACAACAAGCATGTCGCCATCCTCGTTCATGCGCTGGGCCACTGTCACGGAAGCCTGGGTGGACTGCTGCAATTCGTCGATCAGCGGGACGGTTTCGGCGGCGGCCTGAACCTGGCCGAGCCCGGTCGCGCCAAACCGGAGTCCGGGCAGGGTCACCTCACGGGTCTCCCTGGTGAACGAATTGACCGCCTGCCATCGCATCGCCTCGGGAGCGAGCGTGGCCGCGCCGGCGCGATCGCAGGCCTGGCGGGCGGTCCGCAGGCTGAGGTCGAGCCGGTGCTGAAACCCGGAGTTGATGCCGACGAGCTGCTCGTAGACGGCACGGGTAATCTTCGAGGCTTCATCAGGACCGTTCTGGCTGATGACCGCCTGGATGTCGCGAGAGAGAATCTGCCGCTGGACAAGGACACCCACGAGAACCGCCACCGCAGTGACAACAGTGGCGGCGAAGCCAACGCCGCTGATTTTTGTCCCCAGTCCGACCCGGGTTGTTTTCATCGGTTTTTTCCTTCCGTGCAAGATGGCGGGGTCAGGGTGCAGGCGTCGCCCGGAGTGGGTGTGGTCTCTGGAAGGAAAACGTCGGCATCGTATGTTTCCCGGACGGAAACGCCGAAAGCCAGCTTCAAGCCTGAACCGGCTGCGGGAATGCCTCCCTCGACATCCTGCCCGATCTGGGCCGCTGCTCCGGAAACCAGGAGCAAGGTGAGTCCGGCAACAAGAAGAATGGGACGGGAGGGGATGATTTCATGGACGTCACGTCCCGAGAATATATGCATCTAAAAGTGAACGTTTCTTTTTTGGTTATTATTCTTGTTGTAGTTAGGACATCGACGTACCCACCCATTTCTTGAGGTAATCACCTGAATCAGGGGAGATAATCGCCGCTCCTGCAGAATCGCGGGACCCCATATCTGAACTCGACGTCTTCGCAGCGAATCTGCCCGGATAGCCGCCCGGCTCCTGTTGGCAAAACCGCCCCTCCGAAGAGGGATGATCCTGAATTCTGCAGTTAAGACCGAGGATCTTGCCTGGACTCCATGGCAAGGGTCCAGGGGGCGGTCTCGCTGCGCCCTTCGACCTTCAATCCCGCGCCTCACCGGCACGGGGGATTTTTTGCGTCCGCCGTCGATTGAAAAACGGCGGGCGCACTCAAATGAACTCAGAAACCGCCGTTGGAACCGGAGCCGTTCGGGGACATCGAAAGGGCCGGCGCCCGTTTTCCTGGCGTCGTCCCGTTGCGCCGCGGCGCCGCAATCGACTTGAACAGCTGGTTCTTCGAAGTCTCCTTGGCCTGAACGACGGCATGCCCGTGAGCGCCGCCGACATGGCGCGCTCCGACAAGGCCGAGAAGGTCGTCGACGGCTTCCCTTAGCGCGAACGACTGTGCGTTGAGCTCCTCGGCCGCGCTGGCGCTTTCCTCCGCGCTCGCAGCGTTGGACTGGACGACTTTGTCCATCTGGGTGACGGCGGAAGCGATCTGTTGCACGCCCTGGCTCTGCTCGCGGCTGGCCGTGCAGACCTCCGCGACAAGCTGATCCACCTGCCTGGCCTTGTCCACGATCTCGGCGAGGCTCTTCGCCACCTTCTCGGTGATCTGCACACCCTGCCCCGTCTTGGTGATGGCGCCTTCGATCTTATCGGCGGTCTCCCGGGCAGCCTGGGCGCTGCGCTGGGCGAGATTTCGCACTTCCTCGGCCACGACCGCAAAGCCCATGCCAGCCTCGCCTGCGCGGGCGGCCTCGACCGCGGCGTTCAATGCAAGGATGTTGGTCTGGAAGGCGATCTCGTCNNGGCGTGCGCCGCCTCGGCGTTGCGTTTCGTCATGCTCGCCATTTCCTCCAGCGAGGAACTGGTCTCCTCGAGCGAGGCAGCCTGTTCGCTTGCGCCCTGCGCGAGCGTCTGGCTGGACGAGGCAACCTGCGTCGCGGCGGATGTCACCTGCTCGGCGCCGCTTCCAAGCATCTGGCCGAGAGCGCGCAGCGTTTTGTTCAAACCACGGATGATAACGTAGCCGAAAAGAAGGCCTATCAGCAGCACGATCGCCGAGACAGCCGAGACCGTCCAAACTGTCGTTGTGGTGCTGGTCACAATGCCGGCCACCGATTTTTCACCCGCACTCACATTGTACCGCCTCAAGACCTCGCCGATCTTGGAATACTCCATCTGGGCCGGGACGAGCGCTTCGTGCAGGAGCTTGTCCGCCGCCGAATCTTTTCCACCGCGAATCAGCTCGATATAGTCGCCCCGGACCTTGCGGAATGTCGCACGCTTCTCCGACAACACGCGGATGTTTTCGCGGTCCTCCGGATCGGTGATCCTCTTTGTGTAGGCTTCAAACGCTTCGTTGCTTTCCGCCACGAGGGTATCCAGCTGTTTCAGGAAATTCTCCCGCTCCTCCGCATTCGGGGCCTGGCCGGCAAGGATTACGCGGATAAAGCCCTCGGCAAGAAGGGTGTTCATCGCGCCGCTCTCGCTCAAGCCGGGCATGGAGTCATCCTTGATCGAGATGGCCTCTTTTGCGATCTGCCGCAGGCTTACGATGGCAGTAACCGCTACGACGATCAGCAAGATGATTATCGTCGCGCCACCAACGATGATCCGCCGGGCGATGGTCCAGTTCTTCATGACATGAATTGAATTTAAGGATGAATGCGCTGGCCCGCGCTACAGCGCAGCGGCGCAGGCCGGGATTCCGGACCGACGCCTCTACGGGCGCTGCACAGCATGTACGCTCTCTCAGTATTCTATCGGTTGCCCGCGGTATTTCCTGAGGCGAAATGAATTCCGCCCTCCGGACAGGCCGGGCCTCTTCGGGCTTTTTCTTGTCCGCCGCGCCGGGAACGGCCACGCTGGGCGGCATGCACAACCACCTCTTTCCGGCCGGATTGCTTCTTACTGTCGCCGTTTTCAGCCTCGCCGCGGGATACGCCCGGGCGGCCACGCCCGCGCAGGAGCGTGCCGATCGTTTCCTCGCGCTCGTCAACGCAGGTTACCAGGCGCTTTACCGGGTCAATCAGGAGGCGCAATGGAGCGCCTCGACCGACGTCACACCGGCGCACGACGCCGCGTCGGAGACAGCAGGCAAGGCCTACGCCGCATTCAACGGCAACCCGGCGATCATCGATGAGGCCCGCGCCCTCCTCGCCTTCCGCGCCGAACTCGATCCGCTCACGGTGCGCGAGCTGGAGCGGACGCTGCGCAACGCCGCAGAGGGGCCGATGACAAACCCCGGCCTCGTCGCTGCGCGCGTCGCCGCCGAGACGCAGCAGGCGTCCACCCTCAACAGCTTCGAGTTCAAGCTGCACGGCAAACCGGTAACGGCGAACCAGATTGACGATCTTCTTCAGACGTCCACCGACCTCGCGGAGCGCCGCGCGGTCTGGGAGGCATCAAAGGAGTCGGGGCCGGCCCTCAAGCCCGGCCTGATCAAGCTGCGCGACCTCCGCAACGGCGTCGCCCGCGAACTCGGCTACGCCGACTATTTTTCGCTTCAGATGGCCGCCTATGGCATGACCGCGGAGGAGATGGTGAAGATGAACGACGACTTCAT